>DASQAT010000015.1 GCA_035635555.1 Candidatus Dormiibacterota bacterium | reverse complement strand
CCTGCGGCGCCGTACCTGGTGCGTCAGCAAAAGACGCCTGTGGCTGCAGGCCCACCTCGCCATCGCCACGCTGTGGTCGAACTTCTGCCGCGGCATCACCAACCGCACCGGCACCACCCCGGCCCAGGCCGTCGCCATCGCGCCGAGACCGTACCGCTCTGAAGAGGTCCTCGCCTGGAGGCAGGACTGGGGTGCCCTCAGCCCGCCCATCGACCCATGACTCACCCGGTCGATCCGCACGCTTGTCGGGCATTTTCCCACGCAATAGTCGCCTCGGTCCGATCGAGCCTGCGGCACCGCTGGCGGGCCTCCTCCCTTATCATGGCTGCATGGATGCCGCGTCCCTCCTGGAATCGGCCGCCCGCCGGCGCACCGGGCCCGCCGTCATCTGCGGACCGACCCGGATGGATTACGCCGGCCTGAAGACCCTGTCCGGACGGATCGGCGCCATGCTCCGGGGACTCGGTGCGTCTCCGGGCGACCGCGTCGCGGCCCTGTTCCCCAACTGTCACCTGTTCCTGGCGTCCTACTTCGCGGCGCTGCAGAACGACCTGATCCTCGTGCCTCTCAATCTCCGCCTGGCGCCGCGCGAGACGCGCGCGATCCTGGAGCACAGCGGCGCGCGCCTGCTCCTGGGGGAGCCGGGACTCGCGGCGCCGTTTCTCGAGGGCAGGACCATCGCCGACGAGGGGTGGATCGCCGGACCGACCGGCGTGGGAGAGGAGGGGGCGGGCGCGAAGGCGCCGGCGGGTGCCGCGCATCTCTATTACACCAGCGGCACGACGGGCCGGCCGAAGGGTGTCGTCCTGACCCGCGACAACCTGGAGGCGCACCTGCGGCTCAGCCTCAAGGCGCTCCACTTCGAGCAGGGCGACGTGTGGCTGCACGCCGCCCCGATGTTCCATCTCGCCGATGCCTGGGCGATCTGGACGACGACGGCCGCGGCGGCGACCCACGTCCTGCTCGGGCGCTTCGAGCCGGCCGCCGCCTTCGATCGGATCGAGTCGGCCGGCGTGACGATCACCAACCTCGTCCCGACCATGCTGATGGCGCTCGTGCAGGAGGCGGAGAGGCGCGGAAAGGGGCTGCCGTCGCTGCGTCTCCTCCTGAGCGGCGGGGCGCCGATCGCTCCGAATGTCGTGGCGCGCGTCGAGGAGCGGATCGGCTGCGCCTACGCCCAGACCTACGGGCTGACGGAGACCTCGCCGTTCCTGACCTTCTCTCTCCTCGACGGCGAGGAGCGCCGCCTGCCGGTCGAGGAGCAGCGCCGTCTGCGCGCCCGGACCGGGCGGAAGGCGGACGGCATCGAGCTGCGGCTCGTGCGTCCCGCCGCGTCGGAGTCGTTCGAGGACGTCCCCCCGGACGACACCGCGGTCGGGGAGGTCGTCGTGCGGGGGGCGACCGTGACGCCCGGATACTGGCGCGACGAGGAGGCGACGCGGGAGGCGTTCAAGGGGGGCTGGTTCCACACCGGGGATCTCGGGACGATCGACAGCCGGGGCTTCGTGAACCTCGTCGATCGCGCCAAGGACGTCATCGTCACGGGGGGCGAGACGGTCTACAGCACCGAGGTGGAGAACGTCCTGTACGAGCACCCCGGGGTGCTCGAGGCCGCCGTGTTCGGCGTTCCGGACGAGGTCTGGGGGGAGTCGGTGCGGGCGGCGGTGGTCCTGCGCGACTCTGACGCCGCGGACCCGGAGGCGCTCCTGGCCTTCTGCCGCGGACGGTTGGCGCACTTCAAGTGTCCCCGCGTCATCGAGCGCCTCGAGGAGATGCCGCGCACCGGTTCGGGGAAGATCGACAAGAAAGGCCTGCGCGAGCCGTTCTGGAAGGGGCGCGCGCGCCGCATCAACTGAGGGATCTCAGGAACTCCTCCGTCTCCTCGGGCGATTCGGTCCGCCGGCAGCGCGGCAGGGATTCGAGGAACGGGTCGCCGTAGGCGCGCGTCCTCAGGCGCGGATCGAGGACCGCGACGACCCCGCGGTCTTCGCGGCTTCTGATCAGGCGGCCGAACCCCTGGCGGAACGTGAGGATCGCCTCCGGCAGGGCGTCCTCCGTGAACGGATCGCCGCCGCGGGCGCGGATCGCCTCGGCCCGCGCCTCGGAAAGCGGGTGACCGGGCACCTCGAACGGCAGCCGGGTGATGATCACCAGCCTGAGGGCATCCCCAGGGACATCCACGCCCTGCCAGAAGGTCATCGTCCCCAGGAGCGCCCCCTTCCGGGTCATGCGGAACTGCTCCAGGATCGGCGACGCCTGTCCCGGCTCGTGGCGGAACAGCGCGACACCGGCGAGAGCGGGATCGCGCGCCAGCGCTTCGTGCACCCGCCGGAGCAGCGCGTAGGACGTGAACAGCACGAAGGCGCCCCCGCCGGAGGCGCGAAGCAGCCGCCGGCACTCCTCCGTCACGGCGAGGGCGAACTCCTCCGGCTCGGCCGCCGGGTCGGGCATCGAGGCGGGCAGGTACAGGAGCGCCTGCTTCTCGTAGTCGTACGGTGATCCGAGGACGACCTCCGAGGCCCCGACCACGCCGAGGCGTCTCCGCACGTGCGCGAACGACCCGGCCGCCGCCAGAGTGGCGGACGTCAGGACCACCAGCCGCCCGGCCTCGAACAGACGCGGTCTCAGCACGTGCGCCACCTCGATCGGTGCCGCGTGCAGGCTGGCCCCGCGGCCGCGTCCTTCGCACTCGATCCAGTAGACCGAATCCGGGAGACGCTGCTCGAGGAAGGCGGTCAGGCGCTCCTTCAGATCGCGCGCCCGCGCGCCGAGCGCCGCCAGGACCGGCTCCTCGGCGGGCCCCGCCAGGCGCGCCTTCTCCTCGAGAGCGGACTCCGCCTCCTGGAGCGGCGCGCGCAGGCGGTCGTGGAAGACACCGGCCTCGCGCATCCTCACGAGCAGCGTCGCGGCGTCGGGGGCGCGGCCCGAGGCTGCGCCGTCGCGCTGCAGCCCGGGCGCGCGCGTCCGCACCTCCTCGAAGAACTCGCGGGCGGCCTCCTCCAGGTGCTTCCCGATGCCGGAGGGGAGTGCGTTCGCCGCGTCCCGGCCTCCGCGATCTCCCCGCGCCGCCGTGCGGCGGCGGTCGCCGCAGCCGAGATCCTCGAGGAGCCGCGCGACCGAGCGGTCCGACACGCTGAAGCCGAGCTGGGAGACGACCGATTCCTCGACGCGGTGTCCCTCGTCCAGGACGACGACGGCGTGCGCCGGAAGGATGCGCCCCCCCGTCTTGAGATCGAGGAAGAACAGGGCGTGATTGACGATGAGGAGGTCGGCCTCGCGCGCCCGCGCCAGGTCGCCGCGGTAGAGGCAGCTCTCCCAGAACGGCCCGCGCGCTCCCAGGCAGATGTCCCGGTCGCGCCGCACGCGGGCCCAGAGGCTCTCCGGAACGGCGAACGGGATCTCCGAGCGCAGACCCGACACGGTGGAGCGGGCGTGGCGGGCGAGCCCCTCCGCGATCTCCCCGGTGCGCCCGTCCAGGAGGTCGCCACGTGTCAGCCGCAGCTCCTCGAGACGCTGCACGCACAGGTAGTTCTCCGAGCCCATGAGCAGCGCGTACCGGAAGCTCACTCCCGAGGCCTCCAGGGCGCGTTGCAGAAGGGGCAGGTCCTTGCGGGCCAGTTGCTCCTGCAAAGCGCGCGTGTGCGTGGAGATCACCACACGGCGCTCCTCCGGCGGCGCCGGCCCCTGGCGGGTGGCCCACAGGATGGCGGGCAGCAGGTAGGCGATCGACTTGCCGATGCCGGTTCCGGCCTCGATCAGGAGGTGCCGTCCGGAGGCGAGGGCCGCGGCCACCTCCTGGGCCATGCGGATCTGCTGCGGACGCGGCTCGAAGGACGGCAGCGCCCGGGCCAGCGGTCCTCCGGCGTCGAGCAGGCGGGCGACGTCGGCCCCCACCTCAATTCATCCGCGGCATGAGGCGCCGCAGCTCACGAAGCCGCTTTTCGATCTGCGGCGCGTCGGGGGCCTGGGGCGCCAGGAGGAGATAGCGTTCGAGATCGGCCACCGACTCCGCGATCAAGGCGAGCCGGAACTGGATCAGTCCCCGGTCGCGGATCTCCTCCGGACGGTCCGGGTCGATCAAGAGCAGGAGCTGCTGGGTGCGCAGCGCCATGTGGTAGTCGCGCCGCTGCTGGTAGATCCACTTGAGGTTGTTGATCATCCTGTGCAGGATCTCCCGGGTGCGCGCCCGCTTCAGGAGATCGGGGCTGAACGGCACCCGCCCGCCGTACATTTCGAGGAGGAGCGCCCTGCACTCGGCCTCGGTCAGGATGCGGCCGCGGTTGAACGGATCGATCAGGACGTCCGGCATCGCGTCCCGGCCGATGAGCCGCACCATGAAATGACCCGGGAAGGCAACACCTTCGAGCCGGCCGCCGATCCGGCGGCCCACCTCGATATACACGGTGGAGAGGGTGATCGGGATGCCGATCCGGCGATCCAGGACGTCGTTGAGAAACGAGTTGCGGGGGTCGTAGTATTCCTCCCTGTTGCCGCGGAATCCCATCTCCTCGAACAGCAGACGGTTCAGGTGGGCGATCAGGCTGGTGGCCCCCTCCCGGCCCCGCATGCGGCGCGCGATCTCCTCGGCCATCCCGTCCAGCCGCGCGAGGTAGCCTCCGACGTCGAGGTCGGGATACTCTTCCCGCGCGATCAGGAGTGCGGCGTGCCCCAGATCGATCGCGTCGTCAGGGAGCGACAACAGGGCGGCGAACGCCTTGCGCGTCTCCTTCGGGTCCTCCATCCCGCCCATTTTACCGCTCCTGGTCGCGGCGGCGGCGCGGCGCGGGAGCGCATCGGGGCTATAATCACGCCGCCAACCACGGAGGAAGGACGATGACCCAGGGCGTCGCGAAGCGTGTGATCCGCGTCGGGCACAGTCCGGACCCGGACGATGCCTTCATGTTCTACGGCCTGGCCTCCGGAAGGGTCCCGACCGGCGACTACACCATCGAGCAGGTCCTCCTCGACATCGAGTCCCTCAACCGGCTGGCCCTTTTGGGGGAGATCGAAGTCACCGCGGTCTCGATCCACGCCTACGCCCACCTCGCGGACCGCTACCTGCTCCTGCCGTGCGGCGCCAGCATGGGGGACGGCTACGGGCCGATCGTCATCGCCGGCCGGCCGATGGATCTCGACGAGCTGAAGACGAAGACGATCGCCGTGCCGGGACGGCTCACCTCGGCCGCGCTGGCGCTGCGTCTGGCCCTGGGGGAGGTGGCCACGGAGGTCCTGCCGTTCGACGCCATCCTCGAGGCGGTGGCGCGGGGTGAGAAGGACGCGGGGCTCCTGATCCACGAGGGACAGCTGACGTACGGCGGGACCGGCTTGCACAAGATCCTGGATCTGGGGGAGTGGTGGTCGCGCGACACCGGCCTGCCGCTTCCCCTCGGCGGGAACGCCATCCGCCGGGACCTGGGGGCTCGGACCATCGCGGAGATCGGCAGGCTCCTCAAGACCAGCATCGAGTTCGGCCTGGCGCACAGGCAGGAAGCGCTGACCTACGCCCTGCAGTTCGGCCGCGGAATCGGCCGTCCCCTGGCGGACCGCTTCGTCGGGATGTACGTCAACGACGCCACGCTCGACTACGGGCCGCGCGGACGACGCGCCATCGAGACGTTCCTGCGCCGGGCCCACGAATCGGGGGCCATCCCGCTCCCTCCGTCCGTCGAGTTCGCGCTCCTCGGCCCATGATCGTCCCGCAGGACCCGCCGGCCGGTGCTGAGGCCCAGTACCGCGCGGCGCGCCAGGATGCCGTGCTCGCCGACCGCTCGGACCTGGGCCGGCTCCTGGTCTCCGGCAAGGACGCCCGCGATCTCCTGCACCGCCTCACGACCCAGGATCTCCGCTTGCTCGGGACGTGGCAGGGGACCGCGGCCGCCTTCGTCACCGCCAAGGGACGGCTCATCGACTGGGTCATCCTGCACTCGCTCCCGGACCGGCTTCTGTGCTTCACCGGTCCGGGACGGAGCGTCGCCGTCGCCGACTACATCGAGCGGTACACCTTCCGCGAAGAGGTCAAGGTCGAGAACGCCGACCGCTCGCACGGGACTCTCGGTCTGTTCGGCGCGCGGGCCCGCGAGCGCGTGGCGCGCCTGTTCGGGGAATCGGCCGCGGAGCGTCCGCTGCACCACCCCGTAGCGATCCGTCTCGCGGACGCCGAGGGGGTGCTGGCGCGCACCTTCCCGCTCGCCGGCGGCGGCTACCACCTGACCGCCGAGGCCGGGGCCCTGGCCGCCTTGGGCGCCGCCATCCTGGAGCGCTCGGCCGGGCTCGTCGTGGCGGACCCCGCCTGTCTCGAGGTCCTCAGGATCGAGGCCGGTCTTCCCGCGGCGGGGCGGGAGGTGACGGAGGAGTACAACCCCTGGGAGGCCCGGCTGAACGACGCCATCTCGCTCGACAAGGGGTGCTACGTCGGGCAGGAGGTGATCGCGCGCCTGAACACCTACAAGAAGGTGTCCAAGTATCTGGTCCGGCTGCGCATCGATTCGGGCCTCCCGGCGGCGGGCGCCCGGCTCGTGGGGCAGGGGGACGAGGCGATCGGCACGCTGACGAGCGCTGTGACGGTGCCGGGCGAGGACCGCGTCCTCGGCCTCGGATACGTGCGCGACGAGGACGCCGCGGACGCCCGGGAGATCGCCATCGTCGACGGCGATCGGCGCTTCCGCGCGATCATCCTCGGACCCGCGCGTTGAGAACGACACGGCGCGCGGCGCTCCTCGTGATCGGGCACGGCAGCCGGGCGCGGGCCGCCAACGCTCTGTTGCGCGACGTTGCCCGGCGTCTGCGCGGCCGGTTTCCCGGCCGCATCGTCGAGGCCTGCTTCCTCGAAGTCTCGCGTCCCGACGTGCCGTCCGGAATCGAGGCGTGCGTCCGGAAGGGGGCGACGCGAATCCTTCTGGTCCCCTACTTCCTCTATTCAGGAGGCCACGTAGGGCGCGACCTGCCGCTCCTGGCCGCGCGCGCCCGCAGGGATCACGCGGGTGTGAGCGTGAGGATCGCGCCCCCTCTCGGGGGGGACGAGCGACTCGTGTCGGTCGCGGCCGACCGGGCCCGGCGCGGGCTGCGCTCGTCCCGCTGGACCTGAAGCGGGCGACGGCGGGCGCCGTGCTATGATGTGCGGCCCCAAACGAACCTGAACCGCGCGGGACGGTCCTCTTCGGCGCCGTCGCGGGGAGAGATCGATGCCTTCGACGAAGAACCAAGAGTCATCCGGCGCAGGGGCCGGGACCGCGTCACCGCCGAGGGACGTCGTCATCCTCGGGTCCGGCTGCGCGGGACTGACGGCGGCGGTCTACGCCGCGCGCGCCAACCTGAAGCCGCTCCTGGTCGACGGCCACGAGGCGGGCGGCCAGCTGAGTCTCACGACCGAGGTGGAGAATTTCCCCGGCTTCCCGGAGGCGATCCTCGGCCCCGAATTGATCGTGAAGATGCGTCAGCAGGCGGCACGCTTCGGGACCGAGTACATGACCGGAGAGGCGAAGGCCGCGGACCTGTCGCGGCGGCCGTTCCGCCTGACCATCGACGGTCACGGCGACCTGCTCACCCGCGCCCTCATCATCGCGACCGGCGCGTCCGCGCGCATGCTCGGGCTCGAGTCGGAGAAGCGGCTTCTCGGGCGCGGTCTGTCGACCTGCGCCACCTGCGACGGCTTCTTCTTCCGCGGCAAGGAGATCGCCGTCGTCGGCGGCGGCGATTCGGCCATGGAGGAGTCCGGGTTCCTGTCGAAGTTCGCGTCGAAGGTCGACATCGTGCACCGCCGCGACACACTGCGGGCCTCGAAGATCATGCAGGACCGCGCCCGCAAGAACCCCAAGATCTCCTTCCTGATGGACTCGACGGTCGAGGAGGTGCTCGGGACCGGCAAGGTCGAGGGGATCCGTCTGAAGAACCACAGGACGGGCGAGGAGAGCGTTCGCCCTGTCGACGGTGTGTTCGTCGCCATCGGGCACGTTCCGAACACGCGGATCTTCCAGGGTCAGATCGAGCTCGACAAGGCCGGGTACATCGTCACCAAGGGGGGGAGCAGGACCAGCGTTCCCGGCGTGTTCGCGGCGGGGGACTGCCAGGACCATGTCTACCGCCAGGCGGTCACGGCGGCCGGCAGCGGCTGCATGGCGGCCATGGACGTGGAGCGGTTTCTCGAGGCGGAAGGGCACTGACGGCGGCAGCTGTGGAGGGGACCGTGAGCGACCTTCTGGAAGAGCTTCTCGATTCAATCGATCGCGCGATCGTTCTGCTGAAGGCCCGTCCGGAGGCGCGCTACAGCGGGGACGTCGAAAACCTGCTGCGGGTCAGGCGCATCCTGTCGGGGCTCGACCCGGAAGAGATCGAAGCCCTCCTGGAAGAAGAAGAGGAGTAGGACGGGGAAGGCTGGTGCCGGAGGCGGGATTTGAACCCGCATGCCTTTTGGGCGCCACCCCCTCAAGATGGTGTGTCTGCCAGTTCCACCACTCCGGCACGGTGGGGCGGCGTCCGCCACCCCGGTCGAACGCCTATCTGGGGGCCGGGCTCTTCGACGGACCCGGCTGCCCGGCCGGCGGAGCCGGTGCGGGTGCCGTCCCCTTCTCCTTCTCACTCCCGGCCGAGGGTTGAGCCGGTGCCGTGCCCGCAGGCGGCGCGGGGCCGCCCGGGGCGGGGGCCGCGGGGGAGGGGACAGGGGCCTGCTCGAGGACCGACCCGCTGCGGTGCGAACCGAGGATCGCCAGGCTGAGCGAGGTGATCATGAACAGCACCGCCGCAATCGTCGTCGCCTTGGTGAGCACGGTCGCGGCCCCGCGGCTCCCCAGGGCGGTCTGGCTGCCGCCGCCGCCGAACGCGCCGGCCAGGTCGGCCGCCTTGCCGCTCTGCAGCAGGACCACCATGATCAGGACGAAGCAGACGATCACGTGCAGGACGATCAGCAGGACTTCCAGCATGTCTCGCGCGTCTCCTTCCGAAGCACGCTACCCTAGCACAGTCCCGAGGATGCCCGCAATCCCGCTCAGGGCAGCGCCCGGAACGCGGCGATGCGGGCGAACTCCTCGACCTTGAGAGAGGCGCCGCCGACCAGGACTCCGTCGACACCCGGTGTGGCCATCAGCTCGTCGACGTTCTGGGGCGTGACGCTGCCGCCGTAGAGAATGCGCACCTCCGACGCCGCGTCCCCGAAGAGAACGCGCAGCTCGCGGCGCACCAGGAGGTGCATCTCCGACGCCTGGGCCGCGGTGGCGGCATGACCCGTGCCGATGGCCCACACCGGCTCGTAGGCGATCTGCAGGCGCGACGCCTCCGCGGCCGCCGTCCCCTCCAGTGCGAGCGCCAGCTGCGATCGGACCACCGACGCGGCCCGGCCGGCGGCGCGCTCGGCCTCGTCCTCGCCCACGCAGAGGATCGGCCGCAGCCCGGAGCGCAGCGCCGCCCGCACCTTGAGCCCCGCGGCGCGGTCGGTCTCCTCCAGGAGCCGCCGCCTCTCGGAGTGGGCCACCAGGACGTAGGTGACTCCGCATTCCTGCAGCATCACGCCGGAGATCTCCCCGGTGTACGGCCCTTCATCCTCCCAGAACAGGTCCTGCGCCGCGAGCCTGACGGCGCTTCCCCGCAGGAGCGCCGCGACCGCCCAAAGCGCCGTATAGGGCGGGGCCAGTGCGACATCGCGATCGGAGAGGGAGGCCAGGCGGGGCAGCAGCGAGCGCACGTGCGCCTCCGCCTCCGACGCGGTCATGTGCATCTTCCAGTTCCCGAAGACGAGCGGCCGCGTCCTGGGGGTCATCGCGGCCGGTCCTCCGCCAGGGCCGCGACCCCGGGCAGCTCGACCCCCGACAGGAATTCGAGGGAGGCGCCGCCCCCCGTCGACAGGTGCGAGAAGGACGGCGCGAGACCGAGCCGGTTGATGGCCGCGATCGAGTCGCCGCCCCCCACGACGCTGAAGGCCTTGCCCGCCGCGATGGCGCGCGCCATGGCGCGGGTCCCCTCGTCGTAGGGCGGCACCTCGCACAGGCCCAGCGGCCCGTTCCAGAAGACCGTGCGCGCCGGGCCGACCGCCTGCGCGTACGCCTCGCGGGTCTTCGGTCCGACATCGAGCCCGACGAAGCCCGGCTCGATGGCCGGCCCGGGCGTCGTCTGCGCGGTCGCGCCCGGCTCGGGGGAGCGCGCCACCACGTGGTCGAGCGGCAGCTGGAGACGAACACCCGAGTTCTTCGCGCGGTTCAGGATGGCGTGGGCTTGGTCCATCCGGTCGTCCTCGGAGCGCGAGCCGCCGATCGGGACGCCCGCGGCCTTGAGGAACGTGTAGGCCATGGCGCCCCCGATCAGGATCGCGTCCACCTTGTCGATGAGGTTCAGGATCAGGTCGATCTTGTCCGAGACCTTGGCGCCCCCCAGGATCGCGACGTACGGCTCCTCGGGGCGATCCCGCAACCGCGTGAGCGCCGCGATCTCGGCGTCCATCAGGAGGCCGGCGGCGGGTCGCGGAAGATGACGGGTGATGCCGACGACCGACGCGTGGGCCCTGTGCGCGCTTCCGAAGGCGTCGTTCACGTAAAGGTCGGCGAGGAGGGCGAGCCGGCGCGAGAACGTGTCGTCGTTCGCTTCCTCCTCCGCATGGAAGCGCAGGTTCTCCAGGAGCAGCGACTCGCCGTCCCCCAGATCCCTGGCCAGCCCTTCAGCCTGGGGCCCCACGCAGTCGGGCGCCATGCGCACCGTCGTGCCGAGAAGCCCGGCCAGGTGGGTCGCCACAGGCCGCAGGCTCATCTCCGGATCGGGTGTCCCCTTCGGCCGGCCCAGGTGCGAAGCGATCACCGGCCGGCCCCCCCGATCCAGGATCAGTCTCAGAGTGGGAAGCGAGGCGCGCACGCGCGTGTCGTCCGCCACCCGTCCGTGGGCGAGCGGCACGTTGAAGTCCACCCGCACGAACACACGCCTGCCGCCCACCTCCAGGTCGCGCACCGACACCGTGCCGCCCCCGGTCATCGGGCTCCCCCCGGGGGCCCGGTCCGCATCATGTGGACGATCAGATCGGCCAGGCGGTGCACGTATCCCCGCTCGTTGTCGTACCAGGCGAAGACCTTCAGGAACGTCCCTCCGTCCAGCGCCAGGAGCGCCCCGTCGATGACCGCCGAGCGGCTGTCTCCCAGGTAGTCGATCGACACCAGCTCCTCCTCGGAGTATCCCAGGATACCGCGCAGCCGTCCCTCGGCGGCCTCCCGGAATGTTGCGCGGGCCTGGTCGAGCGTGGTGCCGCTGCGCAGGACGATCGTCAGGTCGATCAGGGAGACGGCGGCGGTCGGCACCCGGACCGCGAGGCAGCGCACCTGTCCCGCGAGACCCGGCATCACCTGGCCGATGGCCGAGGCCGCCGTGGTCGAAGTCGGGATCATCGACAGGCCTGCCGCCCGGGCGCGGCGCGGGTCGGCGTGCGGCGCGTCCACCAGGACCTGGTTGTTGGTGTAGCAATGGACCGTGGTCATGGAGGCGCGCACGACTCCGAACGCGCCGTCGGCAACCGACAGCACCGCGGCCATCGCGTTGGTCGTGCAGGAGGCGTTCGACAGGACACGGTGCCGCGCCGGGTCGTATCTCTCGTGATTGACGCCGTAGCACACGGTCAGATCGGAGTCCTCGGACGGGCTGCTGATGATGACGCGCCGCGCCCCGCGCTCGAGGTGGCCTCCGGCGGCGGCGCGGGAGACGAAGTGTCCGGTCGCCTCGAGCACCACGTCCACGTCGGGCCAGGGGATCTCGGCCGGTCGCGGCGCGTTCGTGCAGCGAATCGTCCGGCCATCCGTCACCAGAGCCCCTTCGCTCGCCCGCACGTCCGCCTCGAGACGCCCGGCGACCGAGTCGTGCCGCAGGAGGTGCGCCAGGATCGGCGGTCCGGCCAGATCGTTGAGCGCCACGACCTCGAGATCCGGCCGCCCGAGCGACAGCCGGAGGAATCCGCGGCCGATGCGGCCGAGTCCGTTGATGCCGATGCGGATCGCCACGGGTCTCCGTTCGGGGGAAGCGGGCCGGGGACGCCGGCCCGCCGGAACAACGAATTATATCGCAGGTCATGCGAAGGGCCGGCGGCCGCTTCCTGCATTGCGCCTCCGCGGACGACCGGGCCGCCGCAGGGGCGCGCGGCACGGGTCCGGCTCGCTGCGCGAGCCTCCCCTCGCCTCGCCACGCGCCGCCCACCGCGCTGTGAAGCGCGCGGCGGGGCCCCGGCGCGCGGTCTCAGACGACCGCGCTCCCCTGCGGCGGCCCGGTCGTTCACCTCCTCGACGATCGCGAGTGATTCTCCCTGGCCACGAACTTTTTCTTGCATCCGGCGGTCACGCGGTCGGCATGCAGACGTAAGTCCTCGGACCTTTTCATCTCCGCGATTTGAAGAGCAGCCTGCGGCCAGCAGGCGACCGCCGAGAGAGTCGTGGAGGTGAACGACCGGGCGCAGCGCCGCCCGCGCAGCACTCTGAGACCTCGAGGCGGGGCCCCGCCGCGCGCTTCACAGCGCGGTGGGCGGCTCGAGGCGAAGGTAGGGGAGGCTTGCGCAGCAAGCCGGACCCGTGGTGTGCCGAGCATGCTCGACAGCTAGGAGGTGCAAGTCCTCTACCCAGCCTGATGGAGGTGAAGGGTTAGCGAAGCGCAAGGGCGCCGCCGCGAGGCGGGGTCTGAAGGAAGCGCGGAGCAAAGGCGCGACCCGATGGACAAGAACCGGATAAGAGGCGTGAGCGCCGGACGAGCAGGCCACGGACTGCGAAGTCCACATCCATCAAGGGCGCAAAGCGTAGATCCGGCGGGGCTGCGTCGCAGGCGGTCGAGCTTACCTCGGGAGGTCTGCGTCATGTCGCGTCGACGACTGAGAGGGCCGCAAGGCCCCCTGACCGTGACGCAGAAGTCAGCAGAGGGCATAGTAGGCCGAGGACGTCGCTCCACTCGAGCGGGACACTCGCCCGAAAGGGGAGAAACGGCCGGGGCTCGCCGGGGCGGGAACGGCCGGCCGAAGGCCCGAACGGTCTGAAGGCAAGTAGGACACGCGACTCATGGACGGACAGCGGCCGAAAACCCAGTTCGAGCTGGCCTCTCCCAAGGAGAGCCGGGGTGAAGCCCCGGCGACAACCGAAAGGGAAGGGACCGAACCGTTCGCGGCGAACCGTGATACCGAAAGCCTGGCATCCACCGAGCGGTTGATGGAGGAGGTGTGCGAGCGAGACAACGTGAAGCAGGCACTGCAACGAGTCCGAAAGAACAAAGGCAGTCCCGGCGTCGACGGCATGAGCGTCGACGCGCTTGCGGGGCATCTTAAAGAGCACTGGTCAGCCATCCGGGAGCAGTTGCTGAGCGGGACCTACAGACCGGCGCCGGTGAGAAGGGTGAACATCCCCAAGCCGGGCGGCGGGATGCGCGCGCTGGGCATCCCGACCGCACTGGACCGCTTCATCCAGCAAGCCGTCCTGCAGGTCCTGCAAGGCCGCTGGGACCGGACGTTCTCCGAGCACAGCTATGGCTTCCGGCCGGGCCGCTCGGCACATCAGGCGGTGGCCCAGGCGCAGCACTACGCGCATCTGGGTTACACGTGGGTCGTGGACATCGACCTGGAGAAGTTCTTCGACCGGGTGAACCACGACCGGCTGATGGGCCGGGTGGCGCAACGCGTGGCCGACAAGCGACTGCTGCGACTCATTCGGGCGTATCTCAACGCCGGAGTGATGGAGGACGGGTTGGTGAGCCCGACGCCGGAGGGGACGCCGCAAGGCGGACCGCTCTCGCCCTTGTTGTCGAACCTCGTGCTCGACGAGCTGGACCGGGAGCTTGAGAAACGCGGCCACCGCTTCGTGCGCTATGCGGACGACTGCAACATCTACGTCCGCAGCGAACGGTCGGGGCGGCGAGTGATGGAGAGTGTTAAGAGCTTCATCGCCAGGAAACTCAATCTGAAGGTGAACGACTCGAAGAGCGCGGTGGCGCGGCCACAGGAGCGCAAGTTCCTGGGCTTCAGCCTCGGGTACGGCTCCAAGCTGAAGCGGCACATCGCGCCGCAGGCCCTGGAGCGGTTCAAGAGGCGGGTCCGGGACCTGACGCGACGGGCCAGGGGGGTCAGTCTGGAACAGAGGGTGAAGGACCTCACCCACTACCTGCAAGGGTGGGGACAGTACTTCGGCTTCTGCGAGACCCCGTCGGTGCTCGGCCAACTGGACTCGTGGGTCCGCAGGCGGCTGCGCAGCGCCCTGTGGCGGCAGTGGAGGACGGGTCGGACGCGGTATGCGGAACTGAGAAAGCGGGGCGTGCGGGACGAACTCGCGGCAGCGGCCGCGGGCAGCGGCCACGGGCCCTGGAGACTCGGCCACAGCCGCGTCATGAGTATCGCCCTGTCCGAAGCCCAACTCGCCTCGCTCGGGCTCCCCTCACTCGCCGCACGTCGGATGAACTGACCGAACCGCCGTGTACGGACCCGTACGCACGGTGGTGTGACAGGGAAAGCGGGCGACCGCCTACCTATGTCGATCCGCGCGGGCGGCGCTGCGCCCGGTCGCCCGCGAAGACGGCGCGGACGTCGATCGCTTGACGCCGCGCGCGGACGGCGTGTACGATTTACGCCTCTCCTGTGAACTACCGTTCCCGTATTGGCCATGGAGGTGACGTGATCGAGAAGCATCTCGCGACCCTCGGAAACGCCGTGAGCATCGCCGTGGCGATCCTGTGTGTCGCGACCGGCGCGTGCCTCGCGGGATCGAAGGGAAGCGCGCCCGAGAGCGCGGCGCCGTCCGCGGCGAAGGAACGCGAGGCGCGGCGGGCCGAGGTGCGCTTCCCGAACGATCACCTCGTGGTCGCGGAGATCGCCGATACGCCCGAGCTGGAGCAGAGGGGATACATGTTCCGGACCGAGGTCCGTCCGGGCGAGGGGATGCTGTTCCTCTTCACGGCGCCCGACATCCATCTCTTCTGGATGAAGAACACGCTCGTGCCGCTCGACATCATCTGGATGGACGACGCGAAGACCGTCGTCCACATCCAGGCCGACACGCCGCCCTGCAAGGCGGACCCGTGTCCCAGCTACGGGCCGATGCGCAAGGCCTCGACGGTGCTCGAGGTGCGCGCGGGCACGGCGGCCGCGGAAGGACTGAAAGTGGGGGACCGGCTGCGGATCACCATTCCGCAATCGAGTGTCTGAAGAGCGTCGCCGCGTCAGGAGATCGTCGCGCGTCGAATCCTGCGGCGATTCGCCTTGACCGGCCGGTCACTTCGTCGTAGAGAATCAGACACGCATTCGGGATTCTCAGGAGGTGCCGATGAAGTTTTTCGTGCAGACCCTCTTCGCGATCGCAGCGCTGGTGTTCGGATTTTTCATGGGCGTGAGGTACCAGGCGCGCGTGGAGAGCCTGAACGAGGTCCACACTCTGGTGCAGGTCCAGAAGAGCAAGATCGACAGCCTGCGGGACGACAACCAGCGCCTCCGGACCGTGGTGCTCCTGCGCGAGTTTCTGGACAAGGAGAGCATCCGCCTGCCGCAGGGGACCGTCAACGACATCGCCGGCTCGATCCACGAGGCGAGCGAGCGCTACAAGCTGCCGCCCGAGATGATCCTGGCGGTCATCCGCATCGAAAGCGCCTTCGATATCAACGCCCTGTCCAACAAAGGGGCCGTGGGGCTGATGCAGATCCTGCCCTCCACCGGCCAGGAGATCGCCCGCGACCTGCGCATCGAGTGGCGCGGCGAGGATCTCCTGCGCGATCCCCAGGCGAACATCGAGATGGGGGCCTACTACCTGACGAAGCTCATCGCCCAGTTCAACAACCTGTCCGTGGCCCTGGCCGCCTACAACCAGGGGCCGGGCCGGATCGCCGAGCTCTCCGAGGCGAAGATCGACCTGCCGATGGACTACGCCGAGAAGGTCCTGTCGCACTACACGCCCTGAACCGGGAGGCGGGGGATCTCCCCGCCGGCCGGTCCCGCGCGAGGCGCCGTAAGGCGCATGCCGCGCCGTTGACACCTTCCGGCCGCCGGTGCTACCTTACGCGGTCCGTCGCGCCCGCGGCCGCGCTCGCGGGTGCGGTGCGATCCCGGGGGACCGCGGCGTGGTCGAGTACGCTCCCATCCTGATCTTTCTCGCGGTCGCCACGGTGTTTCCCGTGGCGACGCTGTTCATCGCGCGCCTCCTCAGGCCGAGCGTCTACAACAAGGTCAAGGTCGAGGCGTACGAGTGCGGGGTGCCCCCGAGCGGCGAGGCGCGCGCCCGGTATCCGGTGCGCTTCTACATCATCGCGGTCCTGTTCGTCGTGTTCGACGTGGAGACGATTTTCCTGTTCCCGTGGGCGGTGAAGTACCGGGCCCTGGGTGTCCTGGGCTTCGTGGAGATGCTCGTGTTCCTGGGCATCCTGGTCGTCGGCTTCGCCTACGCCTGGAAGAAGGGGGCGCTGGAGTGGGTCTGATCGAAGGGCGGTTCGAGCACCCGAACATCATCACCACGACGGTCGACGCTCTGTTCAACTGGGCGCGCAAGTCGGCCCTGTGGCCGATGTCGTTCGGTCTGGCCTGCTGCGCCATCGAGATGATGGCCACGGTCGCGTCGCGCTACGACATCGACCGCTTCGGCGCGGGAGTGTTCCGGGCCACCCCGCGCCAGTCGGACGTGATGATCGTCGCCGGCACGGTGTGCGAGAAGATGGCCCCCATCATCAAGAGGCTGTACGACCAGATGCCGGACCCGAAGTGGGTCATCTCGATGGGCGCCTGCGCCACCTGCGGCGGTCCGTTCCCGACCTACAGCGTCGTCCAGGGAGTGGACCGGATCGTCCCCGTGGACGTGTACATCCCGGGGTGCCCTCCGAGGCCGGAGGCCCTCCTCTACGGTTTCCTCAAGCTGCAGGACAAGATCGACAGGATGAGCGTCGCCGGGAAGCGGGCGACCGCCTAGGCCTGGTCGGAGAGCGCAATTCGACGTTCGAACGGCGCGGTCGTTGGGCGGCGCGCGCTTGTGAAAAAAAGCGCGAGCGGCGCCCGGGAGCGGCGGCATGATGGATGACCCCAAGGACGGCAAGGGAGACGACGCGGCGCCGCCGCCGGCCGCTCCGGAGCCGCCTAAGCCCGAGCCTGTGTCCGCCCCTCCCGCCGCGGCGGCCCCGGCTCCGCCGAAGCCGGCCGCACCGTCGCCGCCTCCCGCACCCCCGGCGCCGAAGCCGAACCCGCTTCTCGCCCCCGTCCCCTCCGCCGCCCTCGACAAGATGAAGGCCAGGTTCGGCGAGCAGGTGGCCGAGGCGTCGTATTACGCCGGCGAGGTCACCGTGAAGCTCAGGGTCGAGCGTGTGGAGGAGATCTGGCGCTTCCTGCGCGACGAGCCCGGACTGCGCTTCGATTACCTGAGCAACCTGACGGCGGTGCACTGGCCGGAGCGCCCGAAGCCGTTCGAGGTCGTCTACCACCTGTACTCGATCGGCACCCTCCAGCGGATCAATCTCAAGCTGGAGGTCGGCGAGGGGGAGCAGCCCCCGACGGCCTGCCGCGTCTGGGTGACGGCCAACTGGCACGAGCGCGAGGTGTTCGACCTGTTCGGCATCCGCTTCCACGGCCACCCCGACATGACGCGTATCTTGATGACCGACGAGTGGGTCGGCCATCCGCTGCGCAAGGAGTACCCGCTCGAAGGGAAGCCCGAGGATCACCTGCAGCTCCGCGACGTCACGACCGCCGAGCACGTCTACACCTTCGACAAGGCACCCCTCAAGGGGTTCGGCTGGAAGAAAGAAGTGGAGAAGACGGGGGAGGGCCGCGGCTGATGTTCCGCACGGAGGAGATGGACATCAACATGGGGCCGCAGCACCCCTCGACCCACGGGGTGCTCCGTCTCGTGCTGCGTCTCGAGGGGGAGGAGATCGTCGACGTGAGACCGGTGATCGGCTACCTGCACCGCGGCGTCGAGAAGCTCTGCGAGCATCGCACCTACCCGATGATCGAGCCTCTGACCGACCGTCTCGACTACGTCGCGGCGATCTCCGAGAACCTCGGCTACTGCGGCGCGGTGGAGAAGCTGATGGGGCTGACGATCCCGCCGCGCGCCCAGTACATCCGGGTGATCCTGGCCGAGCTGCAGCGCATCGCCTCGCACCTCCTGTGGCTCGGCACGCACGCTCTCGACCTCGGGGCGATGACCGTCTTCTTCTACACCTTCCGCGAGCGCGAGCTCATCCTCGACCTGTTCGAGCAGTTCTGCGGCGCGCGTCTGACCTATAACTCGATGCGCATCGGCGGGCTCCTCGAGGACGTGCCGCCCGGCTGGACCGACCGGGTGAGCCGCTTCATCACCCTCTTCCCGTCGCGCGAGAAGGAGTACGAGGATCTCCTCACGGTGAACCGGATCTGGCTCGGACGCACGCAGGGCGTGGGCGTCCTCACCCCGGAGGACGCGATCGCGCTGGGGACCAGCGGCCCGACGCTGCGGGGCAGCGGCGTCGATTACGACGTGCGCAAGGCGCAGCCGTACTCCTCGTACGATCAGTTCGACTTCGACGTGCCGGTGGGGACCAAGGGGGACACCTACGATCGCTACCGGATCCGCATGGAGGAGATGCGCCAGTCCTGCCGCATCATCCGGCAGGCCCTCGACCGCCTTCCCGAGGGGGAGGTGCGCGCCAAGGTGCCGAAATACATCAAGCCGCCCGTAGGGGAGGTGTACCACGTGGTCGAGAGCCCGCGGGGCGAGCAGGGGTTCTACATCGTCCACAAGTCAGGGGAGATGCCGTATCGCATGCGCTTCCGCTCCCCCTCCTTCGTCAACCTCCAGGCCCTGCCGACCATGTGCCGCGGGCGGCTCATCGCCGACGTGGTGGCGATCATCGGATCGATCGACATCGTCCTGGGCGACGTGGACCGCTGAGGGGGAGCATGGACCCGTCGTTCATCCAGCAGATCCTGATACCGACGGCGCAGATCCTGGTCGTGGTCATGGTGCTGCCGCTCCTGATCGCGTACCTGCAGCTGGTCGAGCGCAAGGTCCTGGGCTTCATGCAGGCGCGCCTGGCGCCGCGCCGGGTCGGCTGGCACGGGCTCCTGCAGCCGATCGCCGACGCGGTGAAGCTCCTGATCAAAGAGGACATCATCCCGGAGAAGTCCGACCGGTTCCTGTTCACGCTGGCGCCCATCGTGACGGTCATCCCCGCCCTGGCGGCGCTGGCGGTCATCCCGTTCGCGGGCGCGTCCTTCACGTTCTACGGGTACGAGGTGCGCCCCTTCATCACCGACGTCAACGTCGCGCTCCTGTACCTCCTGGCGATCTCCTCGCTCGGCATCTACGGAATCATCCTGGGGGGATGGGCGTCGAACAGCAAGTACTCGCTCCTCGGGGCCCTGCGCTCGTCGGCGCAGATGATCTCCTACGAGGTGCCGCTCGGATTCGCGGTGATCGGTGTCATGATGATGGCCGGGACCGCGTCCATGGTCGGCATCGTCGAAGCGCAGAGGACGGCCGGGGTGTGGTACGTCCTGCCGCAGATCGTCGGGTTCTTCTGCTACTTCATCGCCGCGATCGCCGAGACGAACCGGGTGCCGTTCGACCTGCCGGAGGCTGAGGCAGAGCTGGTCGCCGGCTTCCACACCGAGTACAGCGGCATGAAGTTCGCCTTCTTCTTCCTGGCGGAGTACACGAACATGATCGTGGTGTCGTCGATCGTCACGATCCTGTTCTTCGGCGGCTGGCTGCGGCCGTTCCCGAACGTGGCGTCGCTTCAATGGCTGGAGAACGGCTGGCTGGTCCTCCTGCCCGTGACGCTGGGCGCTTTCGCGGGATGGCTGTTCGGGCTGAAGACGGGGCGCGGTCTCCCGCCGATGGCCGCCGGGACGGTGATCGGCCTGGTCGCCGGCATCACGCTGGCGGTCCTGGATGTCGGAGGACTGGCCGGTCTGAGCGTGCCGGTGGTGTCCGGGGCCTTCTGGTTCTTCCTGAAGGTGTCGCTCTTCCTTTTCCTGTACATCTGGCTCCGGGGGACCTACCCGCGCTACCGCTACGACCAGCTCATGAACCTCGGATGGAAGTGGCTCATCCCGCTGTCGATCGTGAACGTGGTCGGGACGGGACTCGGGATCCTGGTCTTCTCCGGGAGATGATGATGAGGGTGCGACGATGAGCGCTGTGACCCGGCCGATCGAGACCCCGCGCACGAGCGAGCTCAAGCAGCTGCTGAAGACCTTCCTCCTGCTCGAGCTGTGGGTCGGCCTCTGGGTGACGCTCAAGAACCAGTTCCGGCCGCACATCACGGTCGAGTATCCCAAAGAGAGGGTCGAGCTGTCGCCCCGCTTCCGTGGCGTGCCCCGCCTGCGCTACCACCCGGAGTCCGCCGAGGAGCTGTGCATCGCCTGCCATCTCTGCGAGACGGTCTGCCCGGACGACTGCATCCACATCGTCTCGGAGAAGAAGCCGGACGGCAAGGGGAAACGCCTGGTGTCGTTCGAGATCAACTACGAGCGCTGCTGCTTCTGCGGGCTGTGCGTCGATCCCTGCCCGACGAAGCCGCTCACGGCGATCTACATGTCGCACGATTACGAGATGGCCGACTACAAGAGGGAGCCGTTCGTGGCCCCCCTCAAGATCCTCCTGAACGGGGTCGACCCGAAGGATTACAAGGAGTAGGCGTGACGGCCGCGATCTTCTACATCCTGGCGTCGGTGGCGCTCCTGTCGGCCGTGATGGTGATCTGGAGCCGCAACGTGGTGCACTCCGCCATCTATCTGGTGCTGACCTTCCTGTGCGTGGCGGGTGTGTACGTCCTGCTGCGGGCGGAGTTCGTGGCGGCGGTGCAGGTGTTCGTCTACGCCGGCGGCATCGTGGTCCTGTTCCTGTTCGTCATCATGCTGGTGAACCTGAAGGACGCGCTCGGGCCGCGCGTCCGCGTTCACGCCACGGTCTCCGCCGTCGTGGCGGCGGCCGCCACGATCCTGCTCCTGTACGTCGCGGTGTCGGGCGGGCTCCGTCCCGGCTACGCCTCGGGACACGACCTGGCGGCTCAGGGGGGCAACCTCCAGCAGATCGGGTATGCCCTGTACAGCGACTACCTGCTGCCGTTCGAGATCGCCTCGATCCTCCTGCTCGTGGCGATGATCGGCGCTATCGTCCTGGCGCGCCAGAAGTACTGAGGAGACCGCGGTGCCGATCCCGCCCCACCACGCCCTGGTGTTCAGCCTGCTGCTGTTCTCGGTCGGCGTCGCAGGTGTCCTGACCCGGCGCAACGCCATCATCATCCTCATGTCGATCGAGCTGATGATGAACGCCGCCAACATCAATTTCATAGCCTTCGGTCTGCGTCTGCACAACATGGTCGGACAGGTGTTCAGCGTGTTCACCATCGCGGTGGCGGCGGGAGAGGTGGCGGTCGGGCTCGCGGTGGTGCTGGCCCTGTACCGCAACCGGGACACCGTCTACGTGGACCAGGTCCACATCATGAAGGGCTGAGGGCGGGAGCGTGGCGCTTCTCGGATTGATCTGGGTCCTGCCGATCCTGCCGGCGCTGGGGTTCGTGCTGAACGGCCTCCTGGGGGCCCGTTTCCTGCCGAAGAAGGCGGTCGCGGGGATCGCCTGCGGGGCGGTCCTCCTGGCGTTTCTCCTGTCCCTCGGCGCCATCGTCTCCCTGAACGGTGTCGAGAGCATGGCGTCGGCGCCCGGCCTGACGGTCGACCCGCACGCGCATCGCGTCACCCGGACCCTCTACGCCTGGATGCCGATGGGCCGCGCCGCCAGCGGCGAGGAGCTGACCGTCGACTGGGCCTACACCCTCGACCCGCTGTCGGCGGTGATGCTGCTGGTGGTGACGGGGGTGGGGTTCCTGATCCACGTGTACTCGGTCGGCTACATGGAGCACGAGCCGCAGGCGGCGTTCGCGCGGTTCTTCGCGTACCTGAACCTGTTCATGGCGATGATGCTGACCCTGGTCCTGGGGGCGTCCCTGCCGGTGGTGTTCGTGGGCTGGGAGGGGGTGGGTCTGTGCTCGTATCTTTTGATCGGGTTCTACTACGACCGGATGTTCGACGAGAAGACGA
>DASQAT010000014.1 GCA_035635555.1 Candidatus Dormiibacterota bacterium | reverse complement strand
GATGTACTCGGCCGTGAAGTAATACCAGGCCTTGTCCTTCTTGATCGGCCCGCCGAGCGACAGGAACGGCGTGAAGTCGTTGAATTTCAGGTCGCGCAGGCCGAGCTCACCCAGGCCGCCGTGCAGCTTCGGGTCGTCGATTCCTGCTCCGTCCCCGTCGAACGTCTTGCCGCGCCAGTAGAAGCTGAACTTCCCCTCGAACTCGTTCCCGCCCGACTTGGTGACCAGAGTGACGAACCCTCCCTCGCCCCGGCCAAACTCGGCGGTCGCCCCCGCCGTCATTACCTCGATCTCCTGGATCGAGTCGATGTTGATCTCCTGTCCCCGCTTCCCGGTGAGCGGGTCGTTGGTCGAAACGCCGTCCACGAGAGTGATGACGTCGGTGTCGCGCGATCCATGAATCGTCGGGTTGCCGTCGCCGTCCACGTCCGACACGCCCGGGGCGAGCGTCAGGA
This sequence comes from Candidatus Dormiibacterota bacterium, assembly GCA_035635555.1. Lineage (NCBI taxonomy): Bacteria > Bacillati > Candidatus Dormiibacterota > Candidatus Dormiibacterota bacterium. Next base: position 34,489 of record DASQAT010000014.1, on the reverse strand, counting down.
CGTCCTGATAGTTGCGCCCCAGGATCGGCAGGGCCTCGATGAACTCGGAGTTGAAGACCGTCGAGGTGGTGGTCGAGTCCGCATTGACGACGTCGCCCTGGGCGGCGACCCGGACGCGCTCCGCCAGCTCGACTCCCCCCGATGCGGCGTAGGTCATGTCGTACTTGACGCCGGGCGGGGTGCAGACCGGCACCTCGACGAGCGCCGGGTTCTCGGGTCCGGTGTCGATCTGTTCCTCGACGGCGACGAAGGAGGTGTACTTCGAGACCAGTCGGTGGGCCAGGGCGATGCGGGTGATCTCCTCGACCAGCGCCGGTTGTGAGCCGACGATGAGCTGATCGGAGAGGTCCTCGATGCGGGCGCGGGCCCACAGCGTGCCGATCGCCTCGCCTTCGTCTTGCCGGTCGGGAAGCTCGACAGTGAAGCGTTGTTCGTACGGCTTGCCCCCCAGTCGGGCGCGCAGAATCACCTCGGACGTCCCCGGCTGCCCGTAGCGGCCATAGACGGCGACAGGCTGGCCGAGGAACAGGTCGGGGATCTCGCGGGGGTACATGTCGGTCACGCCGAGCCCTCCCCAGTCGATCTGGATGTCGGTGAGGTGCGGGCTGCGGATCCGGTCGTAGAAGCGCCGGATCGACTTGCCGGAGTCCTCGCCAGGCAGGACGTATTTCACCGCGCCGTGGCCGAAATCCGCCATCTTGTCGAGCAGATACCGGTTGACGGAGGTGCCGACACCGAAGGAGAAGAGCCGCGCGCCGCCCAGGTGCTTCGACATGTAGGCAAGGATCGCCTCCTCGTTGCCGATGTACCCGTCGGTCATGAAGGAGACGATGCGCAGACGCTCCGGATCCTCCGGGTACGACAGCGCGGTCTTCACGCCCTCCAGCATGATCGTGCCGCCCTCGCCCGACAGGCGGGCGACGTATTGAAGCGCGCGCTCGATGTTGCCGGGGGTCGCCAGGACGGGAGCGGGCTCGAAGGTCTTTGCCCGTTCCGAGAAGCGCACGATCTGGAAGGTGTCGCGCGGATCCAGGCCCTGCAGGGCGTATCGCATCGCCTCCTTGACCTTCTCGATCGGCTCGCCGCTCATCGAGCCGGAACAGTCGACCACGAAGATCATCTCCTTCGGGGTGATGTCCGTTTCCGACGGGTTCGCCTCGGGCTGGACGAGCATCAGGAAGTAGCCGTCCCCCTCCCCGCGGTGGGGAAGGACGATCAGGTTCGGGGCGTCGCCATCGACCCGGTAGCGCAGGACGAAGTCCCGGTTCGGGATCGAGTCCTCGTCTTTCAGCCGGACGATGTCGCCGCCACGTCCGTTGCTCTCGACGCGGATCTGATGCGTGGGGGAGACCAGCTCGCGCACCGTGGCGCCGGCGTCCAGACGCACCTCGAGGGAGATGTCGTGCCCGGTGCGCGTCTCGGGCCGGATCCCCGGAGGCGTGATGCGCGACGCGTCCGGCACCTCGGTCGTATCGGGGGAGAGACCGCGCTCCCCTTGCGTCGTGGGATCGCCGGGGATGAAGCGCGGTCCGACCACCATCGGGAAGGAGAACTCGTAATCGCCCGAGGCGTAGGGGACCGTCTCGAAATAGCGGATCGTCACCACCACCTCTCTGCCGGGCAGGATGTTCGCCACCGACTGGGTGAAGATGTTGGGCCGCTCCTGGTCCAAAAGGGCGGCGACATGGCCGGCCTGGCGGGCCGTCTCGTACATGGCCCGGGCCTCCTCCTTCTTCTTGATCAGCCCCTTGATCGTCCGTTCGCCAACCTTGATCTCCATGTCATTGACCGCGGCGCGATCCGGCAGCGGGAAGACATAGACCGCCTCGATCTTCCGGTCGTAGGGATTCTGGAAGGTCTGGGTCACCTCGACCTGCGCCACGTTGCCGGTGATCTCGGCGACGACGTCCGTGTGCTTCAGCGGGCACTGCTCGACCGGCCCGCCCCGCGTGAGAACGCGCAGCTCGCCGCCGGTGGGCGCGAGCTGATCGGCCCGCGCTGCCAGGGGGACCACGAGGAGAAGGAGGAGAACGAGACACAATTGGCCGACGATCTGTTTCATGACGGCACCTCCGACGAGTTCTCTCGTCCCCCGCATTCAATCTACGAGGACTCGAAAGGAAGTGCCGTCCCGATTTCCCTCCAGGCGCGGTCTCCGGGGCGCAGCGATCGCGGAGTCCGGACAGCAAACCGACCAGCCGACGCTCCGAACCGAACCCCAGACTGACTTGACGCGGGCCCTGGGAGCGGGTAGAAACGCGGGCGCACCGACAACCAAGGAGCCCACGATGCGCCGCGCGCCGTCCCTGCGTTTCATCCCGCTGACCTGTGCAGTCCTCATCCTCCTCGGCCTTCTCCTGGTCGCCTGGCCGGCCGCCTCGCCCGGCGCGGTCGAGACGGACGCGACGTCCGCGACGCGGCTCCTGCGCTTCCCGACGCTGTCGCGCGACTCGATCGCCTTCGTGTACGCGGGGGACCTCTGGGCGGTGGCGCGGAGCGGCGGGGTGGCCCGGCAGCTCACCTCCGACCCGGGGCTCGAGATCTTCCCGCGCTATTCGCCGGACGGGAAGTGGATCGCCTTCACCGGGCAGTACGACGGCAATCGCGACGTGTACGTCATCCCGGCGGAGGGGGGCGTGCCGAAGCGTCTGACCTTCTGGGCCGACACCGGCCACCCCGCCGAGCGGGCCGGACCGAACAACATGGTCATCGGCTGGACGCCGGACGGGAAGCGGATCCTGTTCCGATCGCGGCACCAGGCCTGGGAGGACCGCGCCGGGCGGCTGTACACCGTCGCTCTCGAGGGCGGCCTGCCGGAGCCGCTGCCGATGCCGGAGGGGGGGCTGGCCGCGTATTCGCCCGACGGCAGGCGGGTCGTCTACAACCGGATCTGGACGAACTTCCGCACCTGGAAGCGCTATCGCGGCGGGATGACCCTGAGCCTCTGGATCTACGATCTCGCCGGCAACAGGCTCGAGCCGCTGACCGAGAACGACAGCAACTCGACCGAGCCGGTCTGGATCGGCGATCGGATCATCTTCGATTCGGACAGGGACAAGACGTTCAACCTGTACTCCGTCGATCCGGGGTCGAAGAAGGTCACCCAGCTGACCGACCACAAGGACTACGACGTCCGCTGGGCGTCGGGAGGACCCGACGGTGTGGTCTACGAGAACGGCGGGGATCTCTACGTCTACGACATCGCGGCCGCGAAGAGCGCCAAGGTCGTCGTCCGCGTCCCCGCCGAGCGGCCGGCGGCGCGCCCCGGCTTCGTCCCGCTCGCGGAGAAGATCACCGAGTTCGGCCTGTCCCCCGACGGGAAGCGGGCGCTGTTCGTGGCGCGCGGCGAGATCCTGACCGTCCCCGCCGAGAAGGGGAACACGCGCAACCTGACGAACTCGTCGGGGGCGCACGAGCGCGGGGCCTCCTGGTCCCCGGACGGTAAGTGGATCGCCTACCTTTCCGATCGGACGGGAGAGGAGGAGATCTGGATCGAGCCTCAGGATGGATCGGCCGCGGCGCGGCGCGTGACGACCGACGGGCACTGCTGGCGCTTCGGACCGGTCTGGTCGCCCGACGGCAAAAGGCTCGCCTTCGCCGACAAGGACCAGAGGCTGTACTGGGTCGACGCCCTGGGCGGCAAGGTCACGCTCGCCGACCAGGCGAAGGAGGCGGAGATCAACGACTACGCCTGGTCCCCGGACAGCCGGTACCTGGCCTACTCGAAGCAGCACCCGGACCAGATGAGGCAGGTCTTTCTCTTTGCGATCGAGACCGGCAAGGTGACGCGTCTGACGTCCGAGATGAACGACAGCCGCACCCCCGTCTTCGACCCCGGGGGCCGCTACCTCTACTTTCTCTCCGACCGCGACCTCAACGCCGGGGTCGGGGCGTTCGACTTTTCCTATGTCTACGACAACGTGACGCGGGTCTATGCCGTGACGCTGCGCAAGGATCTCCCTTCCCCGTTCGCGCCCGAGTCGGACGAGGTGCAGGTCGGCGAGGCGGGAAAGGAGGCGGGTGCTTCCGAACCGGCGTCGAAGGAGAAGGACGCCGGCAAGGAGAAGAAGACGGGCGGCAAGGCGGCCGCGAAGGAGGTCGCGCCGATCCGGATCGATCTGGACGGAATCGAGGACCGGATCGTCGCCTTCCCGATGGAGCCGGGAACGCTGTCGCACATCGCCGCGAGCGCGTCGTTCGTCTATTACATGACCGGCCCGGCCCCGACCCTGGGGGGCGCCGGGGACGACGACGGGGCGCCCAAGGGCGTGGTGCACGCGTTCGATCTGGAGAAGCGCAAGGACGCGGTGTTGATCGCCTCCGTGGGCGGCTACGACCTCTCGGCCGACGGCGCCAAGGTGATCTACGCCGCCGACAAGCAGTACGGCATTCTGGACGCGAAGCCGGGGACGGCGCCGGCCAAGGCCGGGGACGGCGTCTTGAAGCTCGATGCGATGTCGATGCTGCTCGATCGGCCGGCCGAGTGGCGGCAGATCTTCGACGAGACCTGGCGCCTCGAGCGCGACTTCTTCTACGTCCCGAACATGCACGGCCTCGACTGGCCGGCGATGAAAACGAAGTACGGCGCGCTCCTGCCGCACGTCGCGCATCGAAACGCCTTGACCTACATCATCGGCGAGATGATCGCCGAGCTGAACATCGGCCACGCCTACGTCGGCGGCGGCGACTTCCCGAAGACGAAGACGGTGCCGATCGCCCTGCTCGGCGTCGACTACGCCCTCGACAAGGCGACCGGTCGTTACCGCATCGAGCGCGTCCTGCAGGGACAGAACTGGATCGAGGCGCGCCGCTCGCCGCTCACCGAGCCGGGCGTGGACGTGCCCGAAGGGTCGTACGTCCTGAAGGTGGACGGCGTCGACCTGAAATCACCCGACCTGCCCGACGATCTGCTGCAGAACAAGACCGGCGGCACGGTCACCCTGACCGTCAACTCCCGGCCGGACGACAAGGGGGCCCGGCAGGTCACGGTGCGGCCGCTCGAGGACGAGGAGCAGATCCGCTACTTCGACCGGATCGAAACGAACCGGAAGAAAGTCGAGAAGGCGACCGAAGGCAAGGTCGGCTACGTGCACATCCCGAACATGGGGGGGGACGGCCTCAACGAGTTCGTGCGCCAGTACTACCCGCAGATCCGCAAGCAGGGGTTGATCATCGACGTGCGCAACAACGGCGGCGGCTTCGTCTCCGAGCTCATCCTCGAGCGGCTTCGCCGTGTGCTGGCCGGCATGGGAAACAGCCGCAACGGCGGCGTCACGACCTACCCCGCGCAGGTCTTCTACGGACCGCTGGTCTGCCTCATCAACCACTACTCGGCGTCCGACGGGGACATCTTCCCCTACTTCTTCAAGAAGTACGGGCTCGGCCCGCTCATCGGCACACGCACCTGGGGCGGCGTCGTCGGTATCCGCGGCTACTCGCCGCTGGTCGACGGCGGCTACGTCACGCGTCCCGAGTTCGGCACCTACGGCATCGACAGCCAGTGGGTCATCGAGGGGCACGGCGTCGACCCCGACATCGAGGTCGACAACCGCGACGACCTGGTGGTGCAGGGGCGCGACCCCCAGCTCGAGAAGGGGATCGAGGTCGTGATGGAGCAGATCAGGAAATCCCCGAAGACGCTGCCGCCGGTCCCGGCACCGCCGGTGAAGAACTAATCCCGCCTGCCGGCTGCCGGCGCAGCCCGGGGTCGGACGAGCGCCAGAGATCGCCGAACCAGCGCGCCACCGCCTCGACGCCGATGTTGATGTACGGCAGGACGATGAGCGTCAGGATCGTCGACGAGGCGAGGCCGCCGATGACGGTGCGGGCCAGCGGGAAGTAGTACGCCTCGCCGACGCTCGTGCTGCCGAGCGCCAGCGGGATCAGGCCGACGATGGCGGTCAGGGCGGTCATGAGGACCGCGCGCAGCCGATCGCGCCCCGCCTGAATAATCGCCTCGTCGCGACCGAGCCCCGCCTTGCGCAGCTGGTTCATGTGATCGAGCAGGACGATGCCGTTCTTGACGACGATGCCGATCAGCATGAGCAGCCCGATCCACGCCATGATGTTGAGCGGGGTGCGCGTGGCGGTCAGGAGCCACATCGCCCCCGGCAGCGCGAAGGGGATCGAGAACAGGATGGCGAACGGCTGGGCGATCGACTCGAACAGCGACGCCATCGCCAGGTAGACGAGCACGAGAGCCAGGACGAAGTTCGTCAGCATCTGATCGTTCTCCTCCCCCTGCTCGAGGATCTTGTCGTCCCACGACCAGGAGTAGCCGGGCGGGAGGTCGAACGCGTTCATGAGCCCTTCGATCTCGGCGCGCGACTTCGTCCATTGCTTCCCTTCGTAGGTGGCGTTCACCGCGACCCGCTCCTTGCGGTTCTCGCGGGCGATCTGATCGACCCGGCGCACGATCTGGAACGCGGCGATGTCCCCCAGCAGGATCGGGTGATCGGGGGGGCCGATCTGGATCTTCCGGAGGTCCTCCAGGCTCTCGCGGTCGACCTGCCGCAGCTCGAGCCACGAGTCGACCTCACGGTCGCCGGCATTGAACCGGTTCAGGCGCATGCCGCCGAGGGTGAACTGGAAGACCTGCGATACGTCCTCGGCGGTCAGCCCGGCGCGCCGCGCCTTGTCTCGGTCGATCACGACCTGGACCTCGTTCCGCCCCTTGTTGAGGGACGAGTTGATGTCCTGGACTCCGTCGACGGTCCCCAGCCGGCGCACCGCCTCGTCCGCCAGCTTGGCGAGAATGGCGCTGTCGTACCCGAAGAATTTCACGGCGAAATAGGTGCTGTCGCCCCCCCCTTCCGTCTCGTCGGCGAAGAAGATACGCGCGCCGGGAACCTGGGGCAGGCCGGCGCGGATCGTCTTGCGCAGCTCCTTCACCTCGTCGTCGCTGAGGTCCTCCCGTGACATGTTGAGGACCGAGTGGGCCTCGTTCTCCTCGAAGACGCTGTACACCGTCTTGATCAGGAACTTGTCCCGGTTCGCGTCGAGATACTTCTCGACGACGTTGACCGCCTTCTCGGCGTCCGACTTGTAGGCGAACTCGGAGAACTCGTACTGCAGGAAGAGGCGCTTGTTCTGGATCGCCGCGAACATCGCCGCGGGCAGAAGGCCGGTGAACGGCGGGATGACGCCGACCACGAGCCCGAGGACCACGATGAGCATCGTCCAGGCCTTGTGCCTGAGCGTCCACCCCAGCGTGCGCGCGTAGCGCTCCTCGAGCCAGGCCAGGCTCTTCGGCTGCGCCGCCGGCCTTCGCCTCAGCCACCACGCCGACATGAGCGGGATGAGGGTCAGGGACGAGAACAGCGAGCAGGCGAGCGAGATCGAGATCGCGATGCCGATCTCCTTCAGCCAAGTGGTGAGCTCCGTCCCCGCCCCGACCACCAGCGGCAGGAACACGATGATCGTCGTCAGCGTCGAACAGGTCACCGCCATCGACACGTCGTGCGCGCCGACGAGCGCGGCCTTCGACGCGTCGGGCTCGGTCCGGCGCTTCCTGTCGATCGATTCGAGGACGACGATGGCGTCGTCCACCAGCATCCCGATCCCGAGCATCAGGCCGCACATCGACAGGACGTTGAGGGACTTCCCCATGAAGTACATGAGACCGCAGGCCGCCACGACCGAAAAGGGGATCGACAGCGACACGATGAGGGTCGAGTCGAAGCGCCGCAGGAAGTAGTAGAGGACGACGACCGCGAACAGCGCCCCGAGGATGCCCGCGTTCTTGAGGCCGTCGATGCCGGAGGTGATCTGCTTAGCCTGGTCGTCGAAGGTGAACACCTTGATCCCCTTCAGCAGGGGATCCTTGTCGATGTCCTCCGTGATGACCTTCATCACGCTGGTCGCGACGTCGACCGTGTTGGCCGTCGACTCCTTGAAGACGTCGAGCGCGACCGCCTGCGTCCCCTCGAGGTGCCGCCCGTGCGCTATCGGCGGCTCCTCGTAGCGGATCTCGGCCACGTCCTTGAGCCTCAGCCCTCGGTCGTTGACGGTCAGGTCCTCGATCGCCCGCAGCGAGTCGAAGGCCCCCAGGGCGCGCGCCGTGTAGCGCAGCCCGTCGTGGCTGACCTGCCCCAGGACCAGGTTCGAGGTCGCCCCCTGCAGCCGCTGCAGGAGCATCCCGATGTCGACGCCATGCTGCTTGACGCGGTCGAGGACGAGGTCGATGAAGATCTCGCTGGGGGCCACGCCGTCGAGATTGACCCGGGCCACGCCGGGGATCCGCCGGATGCGGTTCACGACGCGCGACTCGAGCAGGTCGTAGTTCTTCGACAGGTCGATCCCCTGGGCGGCGATGCGGGACTGCACGACCGGGATGTCGCTGGTGTTGAACGAGAAGATCAGGACCTCGCCGATCCCCTGCGGCAGGCTCGACTTCACCTGGTCCATCTTCTCGCTCACCTTCATCCGGACGATGTCGAGGTTCTGCCCCCATTTGAACTGCATCTGGAACTCGGCGCTGTCGGCCGTGGAGGTCGAGCCGAGACGCTTCACCCCCGGGATCGTGGCCAGGACCTCCTCGACCGGCTTGGTGATCTGCTTCTCGATCTGGGTCGGGTTCGAGTTCGGGTAGGGAATCGTGATGCCGATGAACGGGAGATCGACGTTCGGCAGGAAGGCGAGCGGCAGGCGCTGCATGGCGATGCCGCCGACCACCATGACGCTCAGGAGGATCATCAGTGTGGTGACCGGGCGCTTGATCGAGAGCTCGGGAAGGCTCATGGCTCCGTGCGCGACTCCAGGGGGCTGCCGAGGGCCGGCTGCGGCAGGAAGCCGGCGCCGGGAACGGCGCTCGCTGATTCACTCTCCGTGACCGCCGGCCCGCCACCGGAGCCATCCACGGGCACCGGCCCGGCGGCCGTCTGCGGGACGAAGGCCCTGCGGTCCAGAAGCGTGTAGATCACCGGGATGACGAGGAGGGTCAGGACGGTCGAGACGCTCAAGCCCCCGATGACGGTCACAGCCAAAGGCCCGCGCAGCTCGGCCCCCTCGCCCAGTCCGAGCGCCATCGGCAGGAGTCCGAGGATGGTCGTGGCGGTGGTCATCAGGATCGGCCGCATGCGCCTCAGCCCCGCCTCGACGAGCGCCTCTTCGCGCGCCATCCCCTCGGATCGCAGCATGTTCACGGCGTCGATCAGGACGATGGCGTTCTTGACGACGATTCCGGCCAGCATCACGGCCCCGATCATCGCCACGACGTTCACCGAGTGGCCGGTGACGACCAGGGCCAGGACCGCGCCGATGACGCCGAGGGGCACGGTGAACATGACGACGAAGGGGTGCAGAAGCGACTCGAACTCGCAGGCCATGACCAGGTAGACCAGGAAGATCGCCAGCGCCAGGGCCAGCTTCAGGGACCGGAACGAGCGTTGCATCTCCTCTTCCTGGCCGCTCAGGCCGGCGACGACCCCCATCGGCAGCGCTTCCCTCCCGATGACGCTCCGCACGTCCGCGGCCACCGCCCCCATGTCGCGTCCGGAGATGTCCCCGGAGATGATCGCGGCCCGCTTCTGGCCGACCCGCCGGATCTCGCTCGGCCCCTGCGCGAGCGTCACGTCGGCGACCGATTTCAGATAGATCGGCACGCCGTCGCGCTGTCCGACGATGAGATCGCTCACGTCGCTCACGGAGGCGTTCCCGACGTCGACCGAGCGGACCAGGATGTCGATCTCGCGATCCCCCTCCAGGAAGCGGGTCGCGACCTCCCCCTGCACCTTGTTGCGCACCGTCGCCGCCACCTGGAAGAGATCCAGACCGAGCTTCGAGAGCTGCTCACGGTGGAAGCTCAGCTGCAGCTCGGGGTTGCCGACCTCCATGGAGGATTTCACGTCCACGAGGCCGGAGACCGTCCCCATCTCCCGCTTCAAGGCGGCGGCCGCCGATTCGAGGTCGGCCAGGTTGTCGCCGTACACCTCCACTTCGATCGGCGTGCGGAAGGTGAAATAGGACGGACGCTCGAACTTGTAGCGCGCGATGGACGACGCCTCCAGACGCGCGCGCAGGATGGCGGCGACCGCCTCCTCGTCCTTGCGCCCCAGCCCCTTCTTCAGCCGCACCTGGATGCGCGCGGCGTTCTCCCCCTCGCTCCCCGTGTTCGACAGCGACAGCCCGGCGCCGCCGATGATGCTCGAGACGGCGTCGACGCGCGCGTCGTCCGCCACCGACTTCTGCACGTCCTGCACGAAGCGGTCGGTCGATTCGAGCGGCGTTCCCTCCGGCAGCTCGACCTGGAAGCTGAACTCCCCCTGCGAGAAGGACGGGATGAGATCGACACCCAGGTTCCGCGCCAGGACCAGCGACCCTAGAAAGGCGATGAGGGCCGTCGCCAGGACGGTCCAGGGCGCGCGCAGAGCCCAGCGGAGGGCGACCGGGTAGGACGTCATGATCGCTTCGAGACCGCGGTCGAACGACGCCGTGATCGGACGGGCGACCACCGCCAGGCCGTGCCCGATCCCCGCCAGCCAGCGGCGGACGTGGCCCAGCGCCAGGGGTGGCCAGGAGACGAACGCGGTGTGCGTGGTCCGCCGCAACCGGCCGGCCCCCTCGGGCGCGGCGGCCGGAAGACGCGTCTGCGCCGCGTCGCGCGCCGTCCCCATCATCGCCGACACCAGCGGGATGATGGTGAGCGACACGACCAGGGACGCCATGAGCGAGAACGACACGGTGAGCGCCTGGTCGCGGAACAGCTGGGCCGCGATCCCCTCGATGAACACGACCGGCACGAAGACGGCGACGGTCGTCAGGGTCGAGGCGACGACGGCGCGGCCGACCTCGGACGCGCCGCGCTGGGCGGCCACGGCCCCGGATTCCCCCCGCTCGCGTCTCTTGAAGATCGCCTCCAGGACCACGATCGAGTCGTCGACCAGCATGCCGACGCCGAGCGCCAGCCCGCCGAGCGACATGACGTTCAGCGTCGTGCCGGTCTGGTACATCAGGAAGAAGGTCGCGATGATGGAGATCGGGATCGACACGCCGATGATGATCGTGCTGAACAGGTCCTTCAGGAATAACAGGATAATCAGGATCGACAGGGCGCCCCCCTCGAGCGCGTTGATGATGACCTCGTTGATCGAGTCCTGGATGAAGCGCGACTGGTCGACGCCCGTGGTCACCGTGATGCCGGCCGGCATCTCCTTCTGGACGCGCTCGAGCCGCTTCTGCACGGCGCGGGCCACCCCGACGGTGTTGGCGTCCCCTTCCTTGTAGATCGCCAGCTCGACCGCCTCCTGCGCCTTGAAACGCGTGATCGCCTCGCGCTGCTTGTGGCCGCGCGTCACCTCCGCCACGTCCGACATCAGGATGTTGCGCCCGTCCTTCGAGACCAGGACCGTGTTCATGATGTCGTCGAGGTCTTTGAACTCGTTGCGCGCGCGCACCAGGTAGCGCGCCTCCTGCTCGTACAGGCTGCCGCCCGCCTGGTTGACGTTCTCGCGCAGCAGCTTCTGGTTGACGTCCTGGATGCCGATCCCCATCAGGGCCAGCTTCCCCTGGTCGACCTTGACCTGGATCTCCTCTTCGTAACCGCCGTTCACCTTGATCGCCGCGACCCCGTCGGTCGATTCCAGGTCTTTCTTCAGCACCTCGTCGGCCACGTAGCGCAGCTGGTACAGGTTCGAACCGCCGGTCAGGTACAGGCGAAGGATCGGATCGTTGTTCGGGTCCAGACGGAGGACGACCGGCTTCTCCGCCTCGCGCGGCAGGCGGACGAGATCGAGCTTCTCGCGGACGTCGAGGGCGGCGAAGTCCATGTTGCGCCCCCAGCCGAACTCGAGAGTGACCTGGGACAGCCCCGGCCGCGACACCGACGTGAGCCGCTGCACCCCCGCCACGACGCCGACCGCCTCCTCCACGGGACGGCTGACGAGCGATTCGATCTCGGCCGGCGCGGCCCCCTGGTAGCGGGTCTCGACCGTCAGGCTGGGATAGGAGATGTTCGGCAGCAGATTGATCGGCAGGCGGGTGAAGGCGACGCAGCCGAACACGACGAGCGCTATGGCGCACATCGCCACCGTGACGCGCCGTTTCAGCGAGAACTCGATGAGGCTCATCGGCCTGGGGCCTCCGGCGTCAGCCGCGGACCGGCCGATCGGCGACACCGCCGAGATCGGAGGCCTCGGGGGCGGGGATGACCTTGATCGGCGAGCCCTGCTTCAGCCCGCCCTGCCCGGCGACGATCACCTGCTCTCCCGGCTTCACACCCGACAGCGCCTCGATGCGGGCCCCCTCCTCGAGACCGAGGGAGACGGTGCGCTTCTCCGCGATACCGGCGCTGGCGACGAAGACGTAGGCGTCCTGCAGCTCGCGGATCACCGCCTCGCGCGGCAGAAGCACGGCCTGAGGATGGGTCTCGCGCACGATGTCGATGGTGACGAAGGCGCCGGGGCGAACTTCCGGCGGCGGCGCCGTCGCCTCGACCGTGAGCTTGACGGTGCCGGTCGCCGTGTCGACCACCGGGCTGATCTGGCGGATGCGGCCGTGGAAGCGCGTCTGCTCGCTCGCCTTCATTGTGATCCGGACCTCGCGCCCCTCCTTCAGCCCGATGACGTCCTTCTCCGGCAGGAAGATCTTCGCGATCAGAGGATCGAAGTCGGCCACCGTGAACAGCTGGTCGCCCGGGCGGATATGCTGCCCGAGCTTCAGGAACCGCTCGGTCACGCGTCCGCCGAACGGGGCGCGGATGGTCGTCTTGGCGAGGCGCCACTGGGCCTCGGCCAGCTCCTGCTGGGCGATCTGGTTCTCGAGGTGGGTCCTGTCGAACTGCTCCTGGCTGATCAGGTGCTCCGCGACCTCCTGCGCCGCCCGGTCGTAGTTCAGTTTCGAGTTCTCCAGCCGGACCCGCGCCTTGGTGAGGGCGATCTCGGCGTCGTCCTTGACCAGCTGGGCCAGGACCTGCCCCTTGCCGACCTTGTTCCCCTCCTCCACCAGGACCTCCGCCACCCGCCCCTCCGCCTCGGCGAGGACCTTGACGTCGGCCTCGGCCACGAGATTGGCGGTCGAGCTGATGTAGGCCGAGACCGGCCCCGTGGCGATGGCGGCCACGCTCACCGGCACCGGGGCCTTCTCCTTCTCGTCCCCTTCCTTCCCCTTCCCGGGAGTGGCCGCTTTTCCAGTGGCCTTGGTGCTGGCCAGGACGACGTCCCCCGATGCCCCGGTCGATTTCGCGTCGCTACGGGCCAGGGCTTCGGATGCGGATGCGGATTTTTGGTAGATGAACAGGCCGGTCGCCGAGGCGGCCACGACCAGGATCAGCAGGATTGAGGAGAAGACGAAGGCACGCTTGCGACGAGAGGTGGAAGGCATCTGGGTCTCCGGGCCTAAGTTGCGCGTTGTGGAACACGGTCACCGTCAGTGTCCATCCGTTCAACGGAGGGGCGTGGCTCCCGGTTCCCGGTTCTTTCCGGCGTCTGCGAGTGGTGGCGGGTATTGCAACGCGGGACTACTTCGCCTTCTCGATGGTGAACTTCCCGAACGCGAACCCGATGTCCAGCCCGCGTCCGGTTCCGTGCAGGGCGAGCGAGACCTCTCCCTTGGTCAGGGCCTGCGCGTCGGCCGACTTGCCGGCCCCGGCGTGCGCCTCCGACTGGGCGTACGATCCGAACAGCTCGTTGATGCTCCGGGCCCCGGTGAAGCGTCCCGTGCCTCCGACGATCTCCGATTTGCCGAACGTGATGCCGCCCCCCTTCGCCTTGATCCTGACCCTGGCCGTCTGACCGTCGTCGCAGGTGATCGTGCCGTCCCCCTGGGCGGTCTTGTAGAACGCGGACCATCCCTTCAAGTTGAACGTCATCCGGCAGGAGACCAGCTTCTGGTCGCGGGCCAGAACGCCTGAGGGGGCCAGGATCGGCAGGACGAGCGCGCACAGGAGAATATTTTTCAGGACGATCCGGCCGGGCGGCATCGAGGATCATTATGTCACGAGCGGGTATAATCCGCGCCTCATGACGCGCCGAGCCGTCCGCCCGCGCCGGGCCCCGCGTGTCCGGACCGGGATCGAGGTCCTGGCCCGGGCCCGGCCGCGCTGGCTCAGGAACCGCCGTGTGGGTCTCCTGATGCACCCCGCCTCGGTCACGTCCGAGCTCGTCTCGTCGCGGCGGATCGTCCTCGACCTGTGCGGGCGCAAGCACCTGCGCGCGCTGTTCGGTCCGCAGCACGGCATCGCCGGAGAGAAGCAGGACAACATGATCGAGTCGGGGCACGGGGACGACGCCGATCTCAGGATCCCGGTCCACTCCCTCTACTCCGAGACCCGCTCGCCGACTCCGGAGATGCTGCAGGACATCGACGTGCTGCTGGTCGATCTACAGGACGTCGGGACGCGCGTCTACACCTTCGAGTGGACCACGGCGTTGGCCCTCGAGGCCTGCGCGAAGGCAGGGAAGGAGGTGGTCGTCCTCGACCGGCCCAATCCGCTGGGCGGCGATGTGGTCGAGGGGAACCTGATCCGTCCCGGCTACACCTCCTTCGTCGGTCTCTATCCCGTGCCGATGCGCCACGCCCTGACCCTCGGCGAGCTGGCGGCGCTGGTCAACGCGCGCCTGGCCGGCGCCGGCCGAGGGAAACAGACCCGCCTGGCACTCCGCAAGGACGGAGCCGGTTACCGCTGCCCGGGACTGTGCGAGCTGACGGTCGTGCCGATGGACGGCTGGCGCCGGCGAATGCGCTTCCCCGACACCGGACTGACCTGGGTCCTCCCGTCCCCCAACATGCCGACGTTCGACACCGCCGTCGTCTACCCGGGACAGGTCCTCCTGGAAGGCACGAACGTGTCGGAGGGGCGCGGCACCACGCGGCCGTTCGAGATCTTCGGCGCCCCCTGGCTCGACACCGGGGCGGTCCGACGGCGGTTCGAGGCGCGCCGTCTTCCCGGCCTGCTCCTGCGCGATCATCCCTTCGAGCCGACCTTCCACAAGTGGGCGAAGGAGGTCTGCCAGGGGTTCCAGATCCACGTCACCGACCCGGAGACCTTCCGGCCCTATCTCTCGACCCTGGCTCTCCTGCAGGACATCGTCGCGGCGCACAGGGACCGGTTCGAGTGGAAGAAGCCGCCGTACGAATACGTGACCGACCGGATGCCGATCGATGTCCTGACCGGCGACCCGGCCGTGCGCGAGACGATCGAATCGGGAGCCGATCTGCGGGGGCTGGAGCGCGCCTGGCGCAGGGAGATCGTCGCGTTCGAGAAGGAGTCCAGGGGGTTCCACCTCTACGCCTGAGGAGCAGCGATGCCCGCGCTCGACAACCTGACGGCTCTCCAGTGGGCGGCTTCTCCCTGGATCCAGGCGCCGGCAGCCCTGGTCCTCTGGATCGGCCTGTTCCTCGTCGTCAAGACGATCGTCCTCGGCGCCCTGCGCCGGATGGCCGCGAAGACCGCGTGGACCTGGGACGACATCCTCATCGAGGCTCTGTCCACCCCCCTGCTCATCACCATCCTCGGAAGCGGCTTGCTGGTGTTCGACAGGATCCTGCCGCTCGAGCCGGAATGGGATCGCGGCTTCGATGTCCTGTTCGCATTCTCGATCTCCCTGGCTCTTGTGCTGTTCGTCGATAGAGTCACGCGCGGCGTGCTCGACCGGCTCGCCTCCGAATCGCCCGTCCTGAGCGGTGCCCGCGGCCTCATCCAGGGGAGCGTGCGCGGCCTCGTGATCGGTCTCGGGCTCCTCGTCTTCCTCGACAGCATCGGCATCTCCATCACCCCGATCCTGGCCTCCCTGGGAGTCGGCAGTCTGGCCGTCGCGCTGGCGCTCCAGGACACGCTCGCCAACCTGTTCGCCGGTCTCTACATGATCGCCGACAAGCCGATCGAGCCGGGGCACATGATCAGGCTTCCGGGGGGCGAAGAGGGGTACGTCACGCGGGTCGGCTGGCGCAGCACCTGGATCCGGATGCCGCAGAACAACATGCTGATTCTTCCGAACTCGAAGCTGGCAGGCAACACGATCATCAACTATGACCTGCCGCAGCCGGACATCACCGTCACGGTCACGGTGGGCGTGCACTACGCCAGCGATCTCGACGCGGTGGAGAGGGTGACGCTCGAAGTGGCGCGCGACGTGCAGCGCACCGTGCAGGGAGCCGTCCCGGATGCCGAGCCGGCGGTGCGCTACCAGGGGTTCGCCGACTCGTCGATCCAGTTCCAGGTCGCGCTCCGCGCATCCGATTTCCCGGGGACGGCCGTGGTCCGGCACGAGTTCGTGAAACGACTGCAGCGCCGCTACCGCAGCGAAGGGATCGTCGTCCCGTATCCGGTGCGCACGCTCGATATCCCGCCCGGCCACGCCGCGGGACTCAAGGAGGCGCTGGGGGGCGGCGCGGGCGCCCCCGCGCCGGAGCGACCCGTCGGATTCACCGTCCCCGGTCCCCCCGAGAGACGCGGTTCATGAGGCCCGCCGGCGTCCTGTACCTGTCGCGGGCCGACGTCGAGGCGGCCGGCGTCCCGATGCGGGCGATCATCGAGCGGCTCGAGGAGGTGTTCCGCGAGAAGGGCCACGGACGGACGGAGATGCCGCCGAAGCCGGGGATCCATCCGGGACCGCCGGGCAACGACAATTTCATCCACGCCATGCCGGCCTACCTCCCCGCCCTGAGCGTGGCCGGGGTGAAGTGGATCGGCGGCTTTCCCGGGAACCAGGCGCGCGGTCTCCCCTACATCTCGGGGCTCCTGATCCTGAACGATGCGGCCACAGGTCTGCCCGTGGCGATCATGGACGCCACCTGGATCACGGCGATGCGCACCGGTGCTGCGACGGCCGTCGCGGCCAGGCACCTGGCGCGCAAGGGGGCCGCGTCGTTCGGAATCCTCGGCTGCGGCGTGCAGGCGCGCACGAACCTCGAGGCGGTGGCGGCGGTGCTCCCCTCGCTCAAGGAGGTGCGCGCCTACGACATCCACCCGGAGAGGGCGGCGCGTTACTGCGAGGAGATGGGAAGAGCCCATCCGGGGCTGCGTCTCGCCCCCGCGGCGACGCCCCGTGAAGCCGTCGAAGGCCTCGATGTCGTCGTCACCGCCGGTCCGATCCTGGCGAAACCGGACCCCGCCATCCGGCCCGAGTGGCTCTCGGATGGCGCGCTCGGTGTGCCGCTCGACTACGACTCGTACTGGAAGCCCGAGGCGCTGGCCGCGGCGGACCGCTTCCTGACCGACGACACGCCGCAGCTCGTGGGCACGCGCGCCGGCGGGGTCTTCTTCCAGCGCATCCCGGAGGTGTACGCCGACCTCGGGGAAGTCGCCGCCGGTCTCAAGGACGGGCGCCTCCACGACCGCGAGCGTCTCATCTGCATGAACCTCGGAATCGCCCTCGAGGACATGGCGACGGCCCTCCTCGTCCTCGAGCGCGCCGTCTCGTCGGGGCTGGGGACCCGGCTCCCTCTGTAGGAGCGTGTCCTGAGTCGGCGCGGGCGGTTGCCGTCGCCGCGGCAGGCATGCTAGAGTCGGGATCCCTGTTTCAAACGGTTGTTTCGAAGGGAGGGTGCCGATCGATGGTGCCGGCCCGCGCGCTCGCCCGACCCGTGACCGGTTCACCGGCCAGGACGCGCGAGCGACTGCTCGAGGCTGCGGAGAGACTGTTTGCCGAGCGCGGGTTCCGCGCCACCTCGGTGCGCGCCCTCACGTCCGAGGCTCGCTGCAACGTCGCCTCCGTCAATTACCATTTCGGCGGCAAGGAGGGCCTGTACCGCGAGATGTTCCGTCGCCGGCTCGTGGCCCTGCGCGAGCAGCGCATCGCGGGCATCAGGCGCGCCATGGAGGAGGCCGGCGGCAGCGCGAGCCTGGAGCTGACGATCGGCGCCTTCACGACCGCGTTCCTCGAGCCGCACCTGGACCAGAGCGGCGGGCGGCGGCTGATGCGCATGTTCTCCCGCGAGCTCCTCGATCCGCACCTGAGGCCGGGCACGCTGCAGCGGGAGATGGTCGAGCCGGTCCGGCGCGCCCTGACCGAGGCGCTCCAGGCCGCCTGCCGCGGTCTCGATTCGCGTACCGCCCGGCGATGCGTCCACTCGGTCGTCGCCCAGCTGGCGCACGTCGTGCAGATGCGGAACGCGCCCGGAGCGATGCGCGACAAGGAGCTGCGCGACTTCTCGCTCGCGGACGCGGTGGACCACATCGTGCGATTTTCAGCCGCGGGGATCCGCGCGTGCCTGTCATGAGGACTCGATCTCTCCATCTTCCCGTCGCGCTTGCCTGCCTCGCCACCGCCGGCGCCTGCGTCCACCACATGTCGGCGGGTCGGACGGCGCCGGGAACGGCGCCCGTCCCGGGGACGGTGTGGAGCCCGCCGTTTTCCGCGGCGCCCGGGGCGACCCCCGCCGCGACCCCCGCTCCGACGGTCATCCCGCCCGACCTCCAGAAAGTCGCGCAGGGATTCGGTCTCAACGACCTCATCGATCTGGCGCTGCGCAACAACCCCGACACCCGGGCCGCCTGGGCGGGCGCGCGCGCCGCCGCCGCCGATCTCGGCAGCCAGCGCGGCGCCTACTATCCGACGATCTTCGCCCAGGAATCGACGAGCCGCGTGAAAGGCTCCGCCGTCGGCGGGCAGTTCACCTTCCACTCGACGACGACCAATCCGTCCGTCGTCCTGAACTACCTGCTTCTCGATTTCGGCGGCAGGAAGTCGGCGGTCGAGGAGGCCCGGCAGGCCCTGGTCGCCGCCGACTGGACGCACAACGCCGCCATCCAGGATGCCGTCCTGCAGGTCCAGCAGGCCTACTACCAGTACCTGAACGCGCGGGCGCTCGAGTCGGCGCAACAGGTCGCCATGAAGGAGGCCCAGGCCAATCTCGACGCCGCGGAGAGGCGCCACGACGCGGGCCTCAGCACGATCGCCGACGTCCTGCAGGCAAAGACGGCGTTGTCCCAGGCCCAGCTCGAGCTCGAGACGGTGCAGGGGCAGATTCAGGTGATCCGCGGTGTTCTCGCCACCGCCGTCGGACTGCCCGCCAATACGCCCTTCGAGGTGGACATCCCGGTTCAGGAGGTCCCGCTGTCGCGGGGGACCGACGAGGTGGATCGCCTGATCGAGCAGGCACAGGCCCGCAGACCGGACCTGGCCGCGGCCCGCGCCCTCGTGCAGAAGGCGCAGGCGCACCTCGATCACGCCAGGGCCCAGGACAGGCCCACGCTCACCACGAGCGTGAACGGCGGGCGGATCTATTACGCCCCGGACTACAACTACCAGGACACCTATGGCCTTGCGTTCCTGTTAACCGTGCCGATCTTCAATGGACTGACCTACCAGTACAACGTATTCAAGGCGGAGGCCGAGGCGGAGACCTCCAGGGCCAGGCTCGACAGCCTGCAGCAGCAGGCGATCTTCCAGGTCTGGAGCAGCTACTACAACCAGAAAACCGCCACGCAGCGCGTGCAGACGACGCGCGATCTCCTGCAGAGCGCGCAACAGTCGTTCGAGGTCGTCTCGGCACGCTACAAGGCCGGCGTGGGGAGCATCCTCGATGTCCTGACCTCGGAGACCGCCCTGGCGGGCGCGCGCGCCCAGGAGACCCAGGCGCGCACCGACTGGTTCCTTTCGATGGCGCAACTGGCGCACGACACGGGCACATTGTGGGCGCCCGGCGAACAGACGAAGGGAGATCAGCCATGAGACTGACGAGGCGCGCGAGCGCGGCCCTCCTCCCTGCGGCCGTCCTGTTCACGGCGTGCTCCAGGGGGCCGGCCCGCGTCGACGCGCACGATCCCGTGCCGGTCACGGTCGGCGAGGTGGTCCAGAGGGACGTTCCGATCCTGATCAGCGAGATCGGATCCGTCGAGGCGTACTCGACCGTCGCCGTGAAGGCCCAGATCGGAGGGGAGCTGGTCGAGGTCGCCTTCCACGAGGGTCAGGACGTGCACCGGGGGGACCTGCTGTTCCGCATCGACCCGCGTCCCTATGACGCGGCCCTCAAGTCGGCGGCGGCCCAGCTCCAAAAGGACTTGGTTCAGCTGAAGACCGCGCAGCAGGACGTGACGCGCTACGCCGAGCTGGTGAAGAAGGACTATGTCACCCAGGAGGAATATGATCGCATCCGCACGAACGCGGAGGCGCTCGAGGCGGCTGTGGCGGCCGACCACGGCGCGGTGGAGAACGCGACGGTGCAGCTGGAGTACTGCACCATCCGCTCACCGATCGACGGCCGCACGGGGAAGCTGATGGTGAACCGGGGCAACCTCGTCAAGGCGAACGCCGACACGCCGCTCGTGGTGATCAACCAGATCGACCCGATCTACGTGGCGTTCTCGGTCCCCCAGCAGGACTTGCCGGAGATCAAGACGCGCCGGGCTGTCGGGAAGCTCGAGGTGAGGGTGACCGCTCCCGACAGCGCCGCCCAGCCGCCCCCCGGCACGCTCAGCTTCATCGACAACGCCGTGGACAGCACGACCGGAACTGTTCTTCTGAAGGCGACCATCCCCAATCACAATCGGCTCCTCTGGCCGGGTCAGTTCGTCAGCGCCAGCCTGCAGGTCTCGACGAAGCCGAATGCCCTCCTGGTGCCGACGGAGGCGATCCAGACGAGTCAGCAGGGACCGTACGTCTACGTGGTGAAGCCCGATCAGACCGTGGAGTCGCGTCCCGTGGTCCAGATCGGTGTATACGAGCACGAGACGATTGTCGAGAAGGGGGTGAAGGCGGGCGAGACGGTTGTAACGGACGGACAGCTCAGGCTCGTTCCCGGGGCCAGCGTCAAGATCCAGGACGCGGAGTCACGGGGATCGGCCACGGCCGGCGCTACGGTTGCTCCCGCCGCTTCCCCCTCGGCCGCGGAGGCCCGGCGATGAATATCGCGGAGTTGTTCATCCGGCGCCCCGTCATGACGACCCTCGTCATGCTCGGGATCCTGATGTTCGGAATCATGGCCTACCGGCAGCTCCCGGTGAGCGACCTTCCGAACGTCGACTTCCCGACCATCTCCGTCACCGCGAGCCTGCCCGGCGCCAACCCCGAGACGATGGCGTCGGCCGTGGCGACGCCGCTCGAGCGTCAGTTCACAACCATTGCCGGGCTCGACTCGATGATCTCGACGAGCGCCCTGGGCACGTCCCAGATCACTCTCACGTTCAATCTGAGCCGCCAGCTGGATGCCGCCGCCCAGGATGTCCAGTCGGCCATCGCCAAGGTCGCCTCCCAGCTTCCCAGGGACATGCCGAGCCCGCCGACGTACCAGAAGGTCAACCCGGCGGACCAGCCGATCCTCTACATCGCGCTCACCTCGGCGACGCTCCCGCTCTACACGCTCGACGAGTACGGCGAGACGAACATGGCCCAGCGGATCTCGACAGTGAGCGGGGTGGCGCAGGTCCAGGTGTTCGGGGCGCAGAAGTACGCCGTGCGTATCCAGCTCGACCCGCGCGCCCTCGCGGCGCGCGGCATCGGCATCGACGAGGTCGCGCAGGCGGTCCAGAACCAGAACGTGAACCTGCCGACCGGGACGCTGTACGGCGCGCACAAGGCGTTCACCGTTCAGGCCAGCGGTCAGCTCACCGCGGCCGAGGACTACCGGCCTCTCATCGTCGCCTACCGGAACGGCTCTCCCGTCCGTCTCCAGGAGCTCGGCCGTGTCATCGACAGCGTCGAGAACGACAAGACCGCCGCCTGGTTCTGCACCGCGCGGTCGATGGACCGGGCGATCATCCTGGCGGTCCAGCGCCAGCCGGGGACTAACACGGTCGAGATCGCCCACGCCGTGCGCGCGCTCCTTCCGGCCTTCCGCAGCGATCTGCCGGCTTCGGTCTCATTGAACATCCTTTACGACCGGTCCGTCTCGATCGAGGCCTCGGTCAACGACGTCAAGTTCACGCTGCTCCTGACTCTTTTCCTCGTCGTGCTGGTCATCTTCCTTTTTCTGCGCAACCTGTCCGCGACGGTGATCCCGAGCCTCGCCCTCCCCTTCTCGATCGTCGGGACGTTCGCAGTCATGTACTCCCTCGGTTACAACCTCGACAACCTTTCCCTCATGGCCCTCACCTTGTCCGTCGGGTTCGTGGTCGACGACGCCATCGTCATGCTCGAGAACATCGTCCGTCACATGGAGATGGGGGAGCCGCCGCTGCAGGCGGCCCTGAACGGTTCGAAAGAGATCGGCTTCACCATCCTGTCCATGACGCTGTCCCTGGCGGCGGTGTTCATCCCGATCCTGTTTATGGGCGGCCTCGTCGGACGATTGCTTCACGAATTCGCCGTGACCATCGGCACCGCGATCCTGGTCTCCGGCTTTGTTTCGTTGACGCTGACGCCGATGCTCGGCAGCCGATACCTGCGCCACGCGAAGGGGGAGCGCCACGGAAGGTTCTATCAGTCGTTCGAATGGGCGTTCGACCGCTCCCTCGACGGCTACAAGTCGAGCCTCGCATGGTCGCTGCAGCACAAGTGGGTGAACTTGGCCGGGCTGGTCGTCGTCCTCGCTCTCACCGGTGTCTTCGGATACTTGATCCCCAAGGGACTCTTCCCGAGCGAGGACAACTCCCAGGTACTGGCGTTCACGGAGGCGATCGAGGGAATCTCCTTCGACTCGCTGGTGGAGCACCAGAAGGCTATGGCCGCGATCGTCCAGAAGGAGCCGGCCGTCGAGGCTTTCCTCTCGACCGCGGGGGCCCGAGGGAACACCGGCAGTAACCAGGGGCTCCTCTTCATGCGCCTCAAGCCGCGCGGCGAGCGGCCTCCGGCCGAGGAAGTGATCCAGCAGATGCGGCCGAAACTCTCCCAAGTGCCGGGGATGCGGGCCTATCTGCAGATCCCGCCGACGATTCGCATCGGCGGCGGTCTCACCAAGAGCCTCTACCAATACGCCCTGCAAGGCGCCAACACCGACGAGCTTTACCGAGTCGCCCCACTGCTCGAAAGCAAGATGCGGACGCTCCCCGGTTTTCTAGACGTCACAAGTGACCTTCAAATCAAGAACCCCGAGATCGACATCCACATCCAGCGCGACAAGGCGGCGACGTTAGGGGTCACCGCATCGCAGATCGAAACGGCCCTCTACGATGCGTACGGGTCGCGGCAGATCTCGACGATCTACGCGCCCAACAACGAATACCAAGTCATCATGCAGCTCATGCCGCAGTACCAGGCCGACCCAGCGGCGCTCTCGATGCTGTACGTTCGATCGATCTCGGGGGCGCTCGTGCCTCTGAGCGCCGTGGCCAGCCTGAAGCAGTCGCTCGGGCCCCTGACCGTCAGCCACCTCGGCCAGCTGCCGGCCGTCACGATCTCCTTCAATCTCAAGCCGGGCGTCTCCCTCGGCCAGGCCGTGAAGGAGGTGAACGACGTCGCCCAGGGAATGCTGCCGCAGGGCGTCACCACGAAATTCCAGGGAACCGCGCAGGCGTTCCAGGCGGCGACGGCCGGTCTCGGCCTGCTCCTGGTGATGGCGATCCTGGTCATCTACATGGTGCTCGGGATCCTGTACGAGAGCTTCATCCACCCGATCACCATCCTGTCGGCGTTGCCGTTTGCCGGGCTCGGGGCGCTCGTGACGCTCTACATCTTCAGGATCTTCGTCCCGTCCACGGATTTGTCAATCTACGCCTACGTCGGGATCATCATGCTCGTCGGACTCGTCAAGAAGAATGGCATCATGATGATCGATTTCGCGATCGAGACCCGGCGCAGCGGATCGAAGACACCCGAAGAAGCCATCTTCGAGGCCTGCGTCGTGCGCTTCCGGCCGATCATGATGACCACGATGGCGGCGCTGATGGGCACGCTGCCGATTGCTACCGGGTTCGGCGCCGGCTCCGAGTCGCGCCGCCCGCTGGGCTTGGCGGTCGTGGGCGGCTTGCTCTTCTCGCAGATCATCACCCTTTACGCCACACCAGTCGTTTACGTCTACCTGGAGCGCCTGCAAGGTTGGCTCGGCCGGGCTCCCGCTCCCACCAGGGCCGGAACTCGCGAAGAGGCGCAGGTCGCGGGCCCGGCGCGTCCTCTGGTGTATCATCGCCCCTTCAACCGCGAGGAGAATTCATGAGCGCACCGTCCAAGACCGCCGCGTCCACGAGCGACAAGACCCAGCCCCTGATCGACCTGGCCGAGACCTGGAGCGCCCACAACTACCACCCGCTTCCGGTCGTCATTTCACGCGCCGAGGGCGTCTGGGTCTACGACCCCGAGGGGAAGCGGTACATGGACATGCTGTCGGCCTACTCCGCGCTCAACCAGGGGCACCGGCACCCGCGCATCGTCCAGGCGCTCAAGGACCAGGCGGACAAGGTCACCCTCACGTCGCGCGCGTTCCACAACGAGCTGTTCGGGCCGTTCTGCGAGAAACTCTGCCGGCTCGCCGGGATGGAGATGGCGCTCCTGATGAACAGCGGAGCCGAGGCGGTCGAGACCGCCATCAAGACCGCCCGCAAGTGGGGCTACATGGTCAAGAAGGTGGCGCGCCCCAGGGCGGAGATCATCGTCTGCGAGAACAATTTCCATGGCCGCACCACGACCATCGTCGGGATGTCGTCCGAGCCGCAGTACAAAGACGACTTCGGCCCGTACGACGGCGGCTTCCGGATGATCCCGTACGGTGACGTGCAGGCGCTCGAGAAGGCGATCACCCACCACACCGTCGCCTTCCTGGTCGAGCCGATCCAGGGGGAGGCGGGGATCCTCGTCCCGCCGGACGGTTTCCTGAGGGACGCGCTCGAAATCTGCCGCCGCCACAAGGTGCTCCTGGTGGCGGATGAGATCCAGACCGGTTTCGGCCGGACCGGCCGGATGTTCTGCGCCGATCACGACGGCGTGAAGCCGGACCTGTTCATCGTGGGGAAGGCGCTCGGCGGCGGCGTGCTGCCGGTGTCGGGGGTCGTCGGCGGACGGGACACGCTCGGTCTCTACCGCCCCGGCGACCACGGATCTACATTTGGAGGCAACCCGCTCGCCTGCGCCGTCGGCATGGCGGCGCTCGACGTCCTCGTTTCCGAGCGGCTGCCGGAGCGCTCGCACGAGATGGGGACCTACTTCATGTCCCGCCTGCGCGCGCTGAACTCGCCGCACGTGAAGGAGGTCCGGGGCAAGGGGCTCCTGATCGGCGTCGAGATCAAGGAAGAGCGCGGCAAGGCTCGCCCCTACTGCGAGAAGCTGATGGGTCTCGGGATCCTGGCCAAGGAGACGCACGACCAGGTCATCCGCTTCGCGCCCCCCCTCGTCATCACCCGCGAGGAGGCCGACTGGGCCCTGGAGCGAATCGCCAAGGTCCTGGCCTGAGAGTGTCTAGAGACCGCCCCGGGCGAGCAGGAAGTCGACCACGATCGTGAAATAAGCGTCGACCGGCTCGCCGTCCTTGAGCGCCGGCCTGTAGCGCCACTGCTCGACTGCGGCGATGGCGGCCTGGCTCAGCTGATCGTCGGGGGACTTGAGGGTCTGCACGACGCGGACGCTGCCATCCTTCGAGACGATCGACATCAGGACCACTCGTCCCTCGATCTTCTTCCTTCGGGCGCGACCGGGGTAGTCCGGCACGATCTTGCTGTCGGGAAGGATCTCGGGATTGCTCACCCCGCAGATTCCGGCGTAAGCGATCGAGCCGTCGGTGCAGGTCGTGGCTTCGCGGGGATCGAACGGGGCCCTCCTGTTCTTCCAGAGGCCGCGCTTCTGCGTCCTGGCCTCTTCCTCCAGCGATCGAAACGCTTCGAGCCGAGAGAAGGGCGCGTGGGCATCGACGGTTCCATAGCCGAGACTGAGGATCTGCTCGTTGAGACACGTGCCGTCTTCCAGGTAGACGTAGCCGGCATAGGTGCGCGGGCCGGCCTGTCCCTCCCGCCCCTCCTCCTGCTTCAGGACGACGCTCTGGCCCTCGAGGAGGGAGGCGAGATAACGCCCGGCCTCCTTCTCCAGGGAATCCGTCGGCTCCAGACTCATGACGGCCTGAATCCCAAGAAGATCGAAGAAGTACTCGCGGTTGAACCGCCTGACGACAATCGACGATGGAGTGGCCACCCTGACGAATGTGCCCTTCTTCTCCGCGCCCTCGTTCTCGGACCGGACGGGGGAGCAGACGGAGAGCAGCAACAGCACGACAGTCAGCCAGCGGGCGCGTCCGGGTTCGAGGGTCATCGGGGTGGCGTCTGCGCCGATTATACACACCGCCAGGGCGGCTCCGCGCATCGCGGGTGTTAAGATCTGTGGCGTCATGGAGCCCGGCCCGCCCTCAGCCTCCGACCATTTGCGCAACCACACGCCCGAGAGTCTAGCGGCGGCGAGACCGGACCTCGCTCTCGACCCTGGGCTCGCCAACCGGATCGTCACCCGCCTGGTGGCTCAGGACCGCGACGAACTGGACGGCGTGCGCGGGCTTTCCAAGGAGATCGCCCGCTCCTTGGTGGCGATCGCCCGCAGGACCCGTCTCGAGGTCGTGGATCGGCGCCGGAGCGCCGTCGATCCCTTCGTCAAGTACCTGTTCCGCTCGGGCGGCGAGTCGTTCGAGACCGTGCGGATCCCCCTCCAGAAACCGCGCTGGAGCGTGTGCGTCTCGTCCCAGGCCGGCTGCGCGCTCGCCTGCTCCTTCTGCGAGACAGGCCGGATCGGCTTCACGCGCAATCTCGAAGCATGGGAGATGGTCGAGCAGGTGCTGACCGTCCGCCGGGAGGGACCTGAGCGGCCCGTGACGAGCGTCGTCTTCCAGGGGCAGGGGGAGCCGTTCCAGAACTACGAGCAGGTCATCCGCGCCGCGCGCATCCTGCAGCACCCCTGCGGCGGCCGTATCCGCGGGCAGAACATCACGATCTCGACCGTCGGCATCCTGCCGATGATCGAGCGCTACACGGCCGAGGGGCACGTGTACCGGCTGATCCTGTCGCTGACTTCGGCGTTCGACGACAGGCGCTCGCGACTCATGCCGGTCGGCCGCCGCTACGCGGTGGGCGACCTCGTCTCTGCGATGCGCCGGCACGCCGAGGCGCGCGGCGACCGCGTCAACCTCGCGTGGGTCCTCATGTCGGGGATCAACACCGGAGAGGACGAGGCGGAGGAGCTGTCCCGTCTGTTCCGCGGCGTGCCGCTGCGGCTGTCGGTCATCGACGTGAACGACCCGACGGGTCTGTTCCGGCGGGCCACGGACGCCGAGCGCGGCGGCTTCTTCAGCGCTCTCGCGAGACGCGGCATCGGCTTCATCAGGCGCTACTCGGGCGGCCCGGACATCCACGCCGCCTGCGGCATGCTCGCCTCCAGGACACACGGCGGCGACCCGCTCGGGGCACCAGCCGCCGGCTAGCCGCGCTGTTCCGACGCGTGCAACGTGCGCTAGAATGGAGGCCGCCCATGCCGATCCGAGAGCTGCGCAACTACGTCGACGGCGCATGGAACGAGCCCGCCGGACGTGACCTTCTCGACGTGGAGAACCCGTCGACGGGCGGGACGATCGCCCGGGTCCCTCTGTCCAGCGCGGCAGATCTCGACGCCGCCGTCGCGGCCGCCCGGGCCGCCTTCCCGGCCTGGTCGACGACCCCCGTCGACAAGCGTGTCGCCCCCCTCTTCAGGCTGGCGGCCCTGATCCGCGACAATCGCGAGACCCTCGCCCGCCAGATCACCGAGGAGAACGGCAAATCGCTCCCCGATGCGAGGGCCGAGGTCGATCGCACGCTCGAGAACGTCGAGACCGCCTGCGGCATGCCGATCCTGCAGCAGGGGGACAAGCTGATCGGCGCCGCCCCCGGCATCGACGGCGAGGTCGTGCGCCTGCCGATCGGCGTCTTCGCCATGATCGCCCCGTTCAACTTCCCCGCCATGGTGCCGTTCTGGTTCATCCCCTACGCGGTCGCCACCGGGAACACGTTCGTCGTGAAGCCGTCCGAGCAGGTCCCCTGCACCCTGCAGATTCTCGCCGAGTACATCGATCGTTGCGGTTTCCCGCGGGGTGTCTTCAATCTCGTGAATGGAGACAGGCGGGTGGCGGAGGCGATCGTCGCCCACCCCGGCGTCGCCGGCGTCTCGGTGGTCGGCCGCACCGCGACCGCGCAGGCGATCGCGGAGGCGTGCGTCAGGACCAACAAACGCTTCCAGGCGATGGGGGGCGCCAAGAACCACCTCGTCGTGATGCCGGACGCCCGCATGGACGAGGCGATCCGCAACATGATCACCTCGGGCTACGGCTGCGCGGGTCAGCGCTGCATGGCGTCGTCCGCGATCGTCTGCGTCGGCGACGAGACCTATCGCCGGGTGATCGACCGCTTCGTGCGCGCCTCGAGCGAGGTCGTGGTCGCCGACCCCCTCGACCCGAAGGTCGCCGACCGGCCGATGGTGATGGGACCGGTGATCTCGGCGAAAGCGAAGGAGTTCATCCTGTCGATGATCGACACCGGGATCAAGGAGGGGGCGAAGCTGGCCCTCGACGGGCGGGGAGTCAAGGTCGCGGGACGCGACGAAGGCCATTACATCGGGCCTACGGTCTTCACCGAGGTGCGGCCCGGGATGAGCGTCCACAGGACGGAGATCTTCGGTCCGGTGCAGGTGATCCTGAAGGCGGCCGACCTCGATGAGGCGATAAGCGTCGTCAACGATCATCCGTACGGAAACGGCGCCTCGATCTACACGCAGAACGGCTACCACGCGCGCAAGTTCAAGCTCGAGGCGCTCGCCGGAATGATCGGCGTGAATGTCGGCATCCCGGCCCCCGTGGCCTACCTGCCGTTCGGCGGAATGAAGGCGTCGCAGTTCTCCCACATCAAGGCGCAGGGGAGGGCGACGGTCGCCTTCTTCACGGAAGACAAGATCGTCACGGAGCGGTACTGGCCGGAAGCCTGAGACCACCCGAAGTGGTATAGAATCCGCCCTCTGCGTGACTTTCAGGGAGGAACGACAGCGTGTCGGAAACCACCACGGCTTTGAAGCTTGGGCAGAAGGTCCCGGATTTCGAGCTCGAGATCTACGACCCCGTCAAGGACGACTTCGGCAAGTTCCGTCTGCAGGATCAGATCGCCGGCAAGCGCTGGACGGTCGTGTTCTTCTACCCCGCCGACTTCACGTTCGTCTGAGCGACCGAATTCGCTGCTCTGGCAGAGCAGCACGAGCGGTTCGTGAAGATGGGGTGCGACATCGTCACGGTCAGCGAGGACACCAAGTTCGTCCATCTGGCCTGGCGGAAGAGCGAGAAGGAGCTGGCGAACGTCCGCTACCCGATGGGCGCCGACCCGACCGGCAAGGTCGCAAAGATGTTCGGCGTCTACGACGAGAACTCCGGGCTGGCCCTGCGCGGCACCTTCATCATCAATCCCGAAGGGACGCTCTTCAATTCCGAGGTGAACTTCTACAACCTCGGCCGCAACATCGACGAGCTGATGCGGAAGTTCAAGGCCAACCTCTACATGGCGAAGAAGAGCAACGAGGTCTGCCCCTCCAAGTGGAAGGACGAAGGGGACAAGACGCTCGTCAACCCCGGCGCGAAGATGGTCGGGAAGGTGCACGAGGCGCTGAAGGGCTAGCGCCGCTTCGACTCAGGAGCGCTCGAAGATCTCCTTGGCGATGATCAGCCTCTGGATCTGCGAGGTCCCCTCGTAGATCTGGAACACCTTGGCGTCGCGCATCAGCTTCTCGACGGGATACTCGCGCGAGAAACCATAGCCGCCGAAGACCTGCACGGCGTTCAGGGCGGTCTCCATCGCCGTGTCGGCGGCGAACGCCTTGGCGAAGGCGGCCTCCTTGGTGTTGCGCTCGCCCCGGTCGATCTTCCAGGCCGACTGCCAGACCAGGAGGCGCGCCGCTTCGATCTTCATCGCCATCTCGGCCACCATGAACGCCAGCGCCTGGTGCTTGTGGATCGGCACGCCGAAGGTGGTGCGCTCCTTGGCGTAGCGGATGGCGTGGTCCATCGCCGAGCGGGCGAGGCCGACGGCGGCCGCCGACACGACCGGCCGGCTGTGGTCGAATGCCGACATCGCCAGCAGGAACCCCTTCCCCTCCTCGCCGATCAGGTTGGCCTTCGGCACCTTGACGTCGTTGAAGGTGACGGCGCGCGTGTCGGAGGCCCGCTGCCCGAGGTTCTGCTCCTTCTTCCCGACTTCGATGCCCGGGGAATCACGCGGCACCACGAAGGCGCTCATCCCCTTGTAGCGCTGCGACGGGTCGGTGTAGGCGACGACGAAGTACCAGTCGGCGACGCTGCCGTTGGTGATCCACATCTTGGATCCCTTCAGCACGTAGTCGTCCCCCGCTTTGCGGGCGACCGTCTTGATCCCCTGCACGTCGGAGCCGGCCTGCGGCTCGGTGACGCAGTAGGCCGCGAGCCTGAACTCCTTCGTCATCGGCGCGAGGAAGCGCCTCTTCTGCTCGTCCGATCCCCCGACGATGACCGGCGCCTCGGCCAGCGTGTTGGCCTCCATGGCGGTGCCGATGCCGGTGCAGCCCCAGGCGATCTCCTCCGCGATCATGCAGCCGTCGAGGACGCCCAGGCCCGGGCCGCCGTAGGCCTCGGGGACGTGCGTGTTCATGAGACCGAGCTCCCACGCCTTCCTGCAGATCTCGCGCGGGAACTCACCGGTCTGGTCGTGGTGCGCCGCCTTCGGAGCGATCTCCTTCTGGGCGAATTCGCGCGCCAGGGCGCGGAGCTGCTGCTGCTCTTCCGTCAGGGCGAAATCGACCATGCGACGCTCTCTTACTTCTTCTGTCCCATCTGCTGCGCCATCTGCTTCTCCCACTCCTTGCGGCGCGTGTCCATCTCCTGCGGCGGCACCTCCTCGATGTGGGTGGCGACGCCCCAGTGATGACCGAACGGATCGACGACCTTGCCGAAGCGATCCCCCCAGAACATGTCGGTGACGGGCATCGTCACCTTCGCCCCCGCGTCCACCGCCTTCTTGACGACGGCGTCGACGTTCGGGACGTACAGAAAGGTCGACCCGGTGACGCACCCCGCCGTCTGCGGCGACTTGTTGTCGGGGGCCATCGCAAGATTCTCGTCGGCCAGGAAGATGATCGAATCGCCGATCTTCACCTCGGCGTGCATGATCTTGCCGCCGGGCCCGGGCATGCTGAGCCGGGTCTCGGCTCCGAACGCCTTCTTGTAGAACTCGAGCGCCTGAGCGGCGTCGCGCTGGATCAGGTACGGCGTGACCGTGTGGAAACCATCGGGGACCGGCTTGACGTTCTTCGCCATGGAAAATCCTCCTTCGAACGGGCCCGGGCAGGGTTGTGCTCGGCGGCCGCTGGATCCTACACCCGCTCTCCGGCGAAAAGCGACCCGGCTCCGCCGGCGTGGACGTAGTCGGCCTCCCGCGGCCGCCCCGAAGCGCCGGGTGCTGTCCTAACTATGGGTGAGGTGTCCTAGATTGGCTGGATGTGGGTGGGTAAGTGTTCCGCTTCTACAAATAAGATCAGACAGGACAGTCACGGGATGCAATGCGGCAAAGACAAACACTGAAAATAACACACCAAATCGTTGGTGCATAAGGATTTGCTGGATATCTCAAAAATCCGTGCTACATTGCATCCTGTGACTCTCCCGTCCGTTCCTGTCGGGAGTGGCGCAGAAGGCGCTCAGGGAGCTTTCCGACCCTACGCAGCGACTCGGACTCGCAGCCTCCAAGCCTTGAGACCGTAGCTGCTCGCGTAGAGCTTCTTGCCGTTACGCAGGGTGATCACGGTTCGATAGATGATCCTGAACCGTGAGCCCTGCGTTTCCTTCTTCGGCCTACCCATCAACCTCACCTCCTCTCGACGGAAGCATCCGTCTGCGGTTGCCGGATGCCATTCCCCATCGAGGGCGATGCGCCGAAGGGTCGCTCCCTGAGCGCCCGGTGACACGATACCACAGGTTGTCCCACCCATGACCAGCCCGAGGAGCAGAAATCCGTCATATCTGCCTTAAGTAGATTGGGTATTGACAAGACGGACTCACCGCCTTAGGCTTGGAACGTACAAAGGAGAGTCCCATGGCCGCCACCCCAGAGAAAGATCGTACCAACCAACTTCCATACCGGACGACGAAGGAAAAGTTTGAAAAGGCAATCCAAGTGCTTCGTCAGTCTCAAACCGTTGACGCTCTGGACGTGGCAGTCGGACAGTCCGATCGCCCATTTATCTTGCGAACGCTTGGCATTCTCGGAATGGCCGATCCGAAAACCCTGAAGCTCACTGATATGGGACTGCGAATCGCATACGCCACGGAGAACGATCGGCCCCTGGCTGTTCTGCGTGGCATTCTAGGATTCGCACCGTTCAAGATTGCGCTGTTGGAATTGGCCCGACGCAAGTCAAAGTCAGTATCGGTTGCAGACCTAGTGGGGATTTGGGGGGAAAGAGAGATTGGGATTAATGATGCTGCGCGCGATGGCGCAGCTCTAGTTCTTTGCTCAATGATGGAGACTGCTGGACTTGGGACATTCTATGCTGGTCGACGTGGGAGCGTGTCACGAGTGGATGTTCAGGCGGATTTGCAAGATCGATTGGTGGCGGCCCTAGGGGCGCCCCAAGCAACAACCGATAAACAATCTCAAGAACCACGGTCGCAAGATGATCGCAACAATGGTCGTGACTCTGATATTCCTATCGAAAGGACAGTGCGGCCAGAGGCAGGATTCGTTCGGCACAACTATCAACTGCGCCGCGGCATGGTGATCAATCTCGACCTACCTGAGGATCTGACAACTAAGGAAGTTGATCGTTTGACCAAGTGGCTTGCTACCTTGCCGCTTGAGGATCAGGGAGGGGGATGAAGGAATTCAGTGTGCGCCGGGTGCTTATGCGGCTGTAGCTCAAGCTGGATAGAGCAGCCCACTCGTAGGGGAAGGTAGCCCGTTCAACTCGGGCCAGCCGCACCAACATGATGGCCGCCCGGCGCACGCTGAATATCAAAGAACACCGGTTCAACTGCTTGACCCGGCGAATGGGGTAATGACCCCGTTAGGCGCGTGGAATCTACGCCCATCATCGCCCCCCGTCAAGCGTTTCGCTGGCTAATGCCAGGGAAAGGGTGGTGAGGGGTGTGCCCGATGGCGAGGATGTCATACAAGAAAGAAGGTGTCCTAGTTAGGACAGCGCCAAGCGGCGGGCGACGTTGACACTCGGGGGGGCCAGCCGCTAGGCTTCGCCCGTCATGGAATCGCTGGGAAATTTCATCGACGGCGAGTGGACCAAGGCCGCCTCCGGCCGGACGCTCGAGGTCATCAATCCCGCCACCCGCGAGGTGATCGCGCTCGTCCCCGACTCGGGCCCAGCCGACGTCGACCGTGCGGTCGGCGCGGCGCGGCGCGCGTTCGATCTCGACGGCTGGCCCCAGACATCGGCGCGCGAGCGCGGCCGCGTCCTGTTCCGCCTGGCCGAGTACGTCCGAAGGAACGAGAAGCGGCTCGCGGAGATCGAGACCACCAACAACGGCAAGCCGCTGGCCGAGGCCATGGGGGACGTATCGGACGCCGGATTCTGCTTCGAGTACTACGGGGGACTGGCCACCAAGATCCGCGGCGACGTCCTGACCGTGCCGGACAACGCCATGGCCCTCGCGCTGAAGGAGCCGATGGGCGTAGCGGGGATGATCGTCCCCTGGAACTACCCCCTGATGATGGCGGTGCAGAAGGTGGCGGCGGCGCTCGCGGCCGGCTGCACGTCCGTCCTGAAGCCGGCCAGCCAGACGCCTTTGTCCGTGATCGAGCTCGCCAGGGGGTTCGAGGAATGCGGCGTCCCGCGCGGTGTGATCAACGTCGTCAACGGCGGCGGTCGCACGGTCGGCATGCCGATGGTCACGCACCCGGGCGTCGACAAGATCGCCTTCACCGGCAGCAGCGAGGTCGGCAAGCTGATCATGCGCGAGGCCGCCGCCACCGTGAAGCGCCTGTCGCTCGAGCTCGGCGGCAAGTCGCCCAACATCTTCTTCGCCGACGCCGACTTCGAGCAGGCCGTCGAGGGGGCCCTGTTCGGCGTCTTCGTCAACCAGGGGGAGGTCTGCTCGGCGGGCAGCCGGGTCCTGGTGCAGAGATCGATCTACAAGACGCTTCTCGACGCCATGGTGGAGAAGGCGAAGAAGATCAAGATCGGTCCCGGTCTGCTCCCCGACACGAAGATGGGCCCGCTGGTCAGCCAGGACCAGTACGACAAGGTGCTGTCGTACGTCGAGGCCGGCAGGAAAGAGGCGAAGCTGGCGCTGGGGGGCGGCCGCCCGAAGGGGCTGCCGAAGGGGGCCGAGCGCGGCTTCTTCGTCGAGCCGACGATCTTCTACGATGTGGACAACTCGGCGACGATCGCCCGCGAGGAGATCTTCGGGCCGGTCATGGCGGTCATCCCCTTCGACAAGGAGGAGGACGCCGTCCGCATCGCCAACGACACGCCCTACGGCCTGGCCGCCGCCGTGTGGACGCGCGACATCTTCAAGGCGATCCGGACCGTCAAGAGCCTGCGCGCCGGCATCGTCTGGGTCAACCACATGCAGCCGGCCCCCGTGGAGGCCCCGTGGGGCGGCTACAAGCAGTCCGGGTTCGGGCGCGAGCTCGGTCCGCACGGCCTCGACGAGTACCTGGAGGTCAAGCACGTCTACATCAACCTCGACGAGCGGCCGATCGGGTGGTACAAGTAGC